>NZ_JBICHO010000021.1:0-5122 GCF_043100905.1 Rhodopirellula sp. JB055
AATCCCACTTCATGATCCATGGGTCGTCGTACTTTTTCTGCAGCTTCTTGAGCTTCGCCTTGTAAGCTTCCAAGACCTCGGTATGGCTGCTGCTGATCGCGAAGTTGGTCGACTCATTCGGGTCGGCCTCGATGTCGAACAGCTCAAACTCGGGTCGGTGGATGTACTTGCCCACCGTCTGCTTTCCGTACGGTGCGTCCATGCCTTTGGCCAACTGGGCCTGCCAGGAACTGGCGGCCCACAGATCGCTGGCGAAGGGATAATCCAGCCCGTGAGCGATGTTCCAAATCAATTTGTACTTGCCGTCACGAATGACTCGCATCGGATAGTACATTTGAATTTCGTGGAACGTGTGCGATGCAAAGATCTCTTTGTGATGCGACTTCGCCGGATCGGCCAACACATCCATCCAACTGCGACCGTGGTAGTGGTCCAGCGGCTTGTTGCCGTTGTGATTGTCCATCGGCGAAACGCCCAATTGATTGCGCAGCTTTTTCGCTGGGACCAAATTCTTGGGCGCGTTGGCTTTACGGTCCAAACCACCGGCGAAGTCAAGCAGAGTCGGCGTGATATCGATGTGGCTGATCATCGCATCGCTCTCCACACCACGCTTTTTTTGGTAGGGATCACGGACAACCATCGGGACTCGCAAACCGCCTTCGTACACGGTCGTCTTGCCGCCAGCGAACGCCATCCCGTGATCACTGGTGAACACGATCATGGTTTTGTCGTAGAGGTCCGCTTCTTTCAAAATCTGGACCAATCGAGCCACGCCTTGATCGACACGGGCACAGGATTGGTAATACTGCGCCAATTCCGAACGAGTCTCAGGCGTGTCCGGCAAAAAGTCGGGCACCACCACATCCTTGGGATCGAAGAAGACTTCCTCGACGCCCGGGTAAGCACCTCGACGCGGTTTGTTGCCAAACAAATCGGGCTTGAGCTCCAACTCAGACGTCTTGTCAACGCCACCACCACGGTGCGGGTCCGAGGTTGCGAAGTACAGGAAGAACGGGCGGTCATCTTCCGTATCCGTCAGAAAATCCTTTGCGGTTTCTGCCATCTCGATGGCACTGCGAGAGTTGGCCTTCAAGTAGGTTTCGTAGTGATAAACCGATTCGGGCGCGACGTGATACTTGCCAATGTGTCCAGTGCGATAGCCGGTATTAGCCATCACACGTGGTAAAGCCAAACCAGCGACGTCGTTGAACGATGCAAACTTGTGATAATGATGTTGATGTCCAAACTGTCCGTTACGATGGTTGTGCAATCCACTCATCACCACACTTCGGCTGGCACTGCACGATGCCGTGGTGGCAAACGCGTTTCGAAACACCATCCCGTCGGCAGCGACGGCGTCGATCGCGGGAGTCACCGCTGCGGAATCACCGTAACACCCCAGCGTGGGACTTTCATCGTCCGTGATAATGAACAAAACATTTCGTTCCGCTGCGTGCAGTGACATCGATGCGAACAAGCAGGTGGCGGCTGTCGTCACGACAAGGCTGCCGCGTGCCACCAAGGTCCAAAGATTTTTCATGTGGAAGAAGGTGTGGGGAGAGAAAAAGGTGGGGAAGGTTTTCGCGAGCATGCCCGCGAGAACACCACTATACCTGATCGTTGTGATTTTATGGCTGATTCCTGCCGGCCAATCCCTTACGACCGCGGAGGACACACCGACCGGGCAAACACCGCTTGACCGAGTGACCGCGTTCATCCCGCTGCCGTCGGCCGCTGATCCGCCCCCCTTGGAGTCGCCTTTCCCGCCCTCGGACGCTGGCGGATACCAGACCGCCGATTTCGCCGCCCGAGCCGATTCGCCCAACCGCGCCGACGAAATTTGGTCCGCCTACATCGACCTCTGGAAATCTCACTACGAATCCCCCAGCCAACCGGAACTTCGCTCGCTGTTCGGATTCCCCGTCGACACGGATGTGCTGATCACTGATCGCCGTGGCCGGGTCGCCCCCAGCGAGCTGAACTGGCGGCCCGGATCGTTCCGGGTCTGGCAAACCGATCACTTTGAGATCCTCAGCCAAGCCGATGACGCGTCCTCTCGGATCGTTGCCGAAGCTCTCGAACGAGAATACTGGGTCTGGACTCAGATCTTCTTCCCAATCTGGTCGGGCCGAAACCAAATCGCGTCGATCGTCCGCGATTGGGAACGCGAAAACACATCGGCAGCCGACCATTTGAAATCACGGTCGTCGCCCGCGAGACTTCAACATGGCCAACGTCACCGGGTTGTCTTGCTGGCGGATCCGGAGAGCTATCGAGCCACGATCACCACCGCATTCCGAAACACCGACACCTCCGCCGTCGCCGCCTCGACCGGTTTCTACAGCGACACCTTGCGACTGTCGTTCTTCTTTCCCCAGCCAGACCTGGCGAGTTTGCATCACGAGATCTGCCACCAACTGTTCACCGAAGCGTCCGCCAACGCATCCCGCCGGCGACCAACTCGCGGACAAACTTTCGCGACCGCGACCACCGAAGACTTTTGGTTGATCGAAGGCATGGCGGGATACTTCGAATCGCTTCGCTATGAGCAATCGCTGGCCTACGTCGGCGGTTGGGAATCCCCGCGTCTGCAATTGGCTCGCTACCAAGCCCTGATTGGCGGAGTCCCGATCGCGTCGCTCGAAGACCTGCGTGGCACTCGCGACAAGGTTCAATCCAAACCCAACCTAGCTCGCTGGTACTCCCAAGCCGCCTTGCGAACGCACTACCTCATGGACAACGCCGGCCCAACCAAGCGTCGCGGATTGCTCAAACAGTTGGCAGAACTGTATTCGCAAACAAAACCAAACGCCAAGAACACACCGGCCGACACGACTGACAACAATGCCGCGCAAGACACCAATCCGGCCGCCATCTTGCGTGCCCTACGAGTCGACAACGCTCACGTGATTCGCAATCCTGCGAAAGGAGATCTGACGACACTGTGCCTGGCCGGATGCAATCTCACCAGCGAGGGCCTGTCAAAACAAAAACCGATCCACGGGCTGACCTGGTGCGACCTCTCGCGATTGCCAGTGACCGACGCCGATGTTTTGCGTTTGATCGTCGACACGCAGCAACTGGATCAATTGAGCCTGGAAGCCACCCAAGTGACGAACCAAGTCACCACGTTGCTGCGTGGCGCGAACCAACTGCGTGAACTGGACCTCAGCTACACCTCCATCGACGACTCCGCTCTGAAGACGATCCCACTATCCGTCTCCACGCTTTGGCTGACCGGCACAAACCTGACCAACCAAGCCATCGACACGCTGGTCGCTCTACCGCGATTGCAAACGCTGGACATCCAACGCACCAAGATCACCGAACAGGGCCGGCAACGTCTTCGGCAGCTCAAACCGAACTGCCAGCTCAACCCACTGAATATCCCCGAGTGATTCGCTCGCCAAAAACCATCACCGATCCCCCCGCCCCAGACGAGGTCGAGTGGGATCCGTGGTGGCAGGCACCTGGGTTTCGCCGTAAGCACCTGGGTTTCGCCCCGGATGAGGCCGGCGTGGAAGTTGTGGGGGAGTCCCTCGCTGACGCTTTATGAAGTTGCGTTTTTCTCAAAACCCGAAGCGTCAGCTTTCCTCATAACCCGAAGCGTCAGCGAGGGAAAAACGACGTTGACATCGCCTCGCTGACGCGTCGGGTTATGAAAAAATCAATGCTTCACGCAAAAGCGCAACTTCAAAAAGCGTCAGCGAGGGAAAAACGATGTTGACTTCGCCTCGCTGACGCGTCGGGTTATGAAAAGATCAATGCCTCACGCAAAAGCCCAACTTCAAAACTGACGCGTCGGGTTGTGATGAGTGGTCTTGGCCGATTCTGACGGGCAAGGGTGCTCGCCTCGCTAACTAAAAAGGCAACTCCGGCAAAGCAACCTCGACGGCACGACCATTGGTTGGATCGCGAAACGACAACTTCGCCGCAACGAGCTGCAAGCCGGACTCATCCTCCGCGTTCCCGTACAGAGGATCACCCACGATCGGGTGACCACGATGCGCGCACTGGATTCGCAATTGATGCATTCGTCCGGTGACAGGCCGAAGCTCGACCCGCGACCGATTCGAGACCGCGTCGAAATCCAGGAAACTCACCTTCGTCTCCGCTTCACGTGCATCAGCGACGTCCGGCCCAACGATTTCCACTCGAGCCAAGTCGGGCGTCTTGACGATCAGGTCCTGCCAAGGCTCTTGCTTGCACGCCTCTCGTGCATCACCCTCGACCACCGCAACATACTTTTTCTGCACACGACGCAATCGAAACTGCTCGCTCAACAAACGCGCGGCTTTCTTGCGCAAAGCGACCAAAATCAATCCCGACACGGGACGGTCGAGTCGGTGCACGGCCGTCAAGTAGCTAGTAGAAGTTCCGGCCTGTTCAAACTGCTCGCGCAGCTTGGATTGCAGACACGGCGTGCCCGGAGGCGATGTGGTGGGAAGGCCAGCTGGCTTGCACGCAACAACGCACGAATGTGAAGCCCAAAGAATTTCGATCATCGACATATCGTGATCTCAGCTCACGACTGTCGCAACGCCAATCGCCCCGACCACCCCAACTTTTCGCGGAGCGTGTGATAGTCGTTCTGACCGGGGACTCGCAGCATTTCAAACGACACCGGCGCCCGGTGCACACGAACCCGGTCGCCCGATTTCAACTGGCCAAGAATTCGGCCATCCACCACGATACTGGTCGATTCATTGGGTTCCGTCACCGCCAACTCCAAACGCGTGTCAGCGGAGTCCACCAGCGGACGGTAGGTCAACGTGTGCGGGCTGATTGGCGAGATCACGATGGCCTGCAATTGCCGTCGCAGGATCGGCCCACCGGCAGACAAATTGTGAGCGGTCGACCCGACCGGAGTCGCCACGATCAACCCATCACAACGGTACTGCGTCGCCAATTCCTCGTCGGCATACATATCAATGTCGAGAATCGCGAACGGAGGGCCGTTCAAAATGGCGGCTTCGTTGAGCGCCATCGACTGAGCGATCACCTGACCGTCTCGCACAAGTTGCACCTCGAGCATCAGATGCCGAATGATCGAAAAATTCCCGTGACAGACTTTGGGCCAAGCCCCCAAGAAATCCTCTGGTGAAAGTGCCGCCAAAAATCC
>NZ_JBICHO010000022.1:0-15663 GCF_043100905.1 Rhodopirellula sp. JB055
CCCGTGGTTTCAGAACCGAAGGGCGACACCGCCAAAACAATCCAACTGAAACTGACCGCCGCAGACAATGCAATCGGCCATGGTCGCTTCCGAATCATGGGAACCATTTTGGACGCAGATGACGAACCGACGGAAGAAACCATTGAGGCCACCTACAACCTGCGGCCATCCATCCCGCTGACGGAATTCTGGCTCACCGTTCCTCCCGTCCCCGCCAAAGAAGCATCGCCATGATTCGTCCAGCCACAAAGACGCTGCTCGTTGTGCTGGCACTGAGCTTTGAGTGCAGCGTCGGACTTGATTCGCTCGTCGGCAAGACCAACCAAGTGAGCGCAGACACACTTCCAATCGACGACTTGCCCGACAGCCGTGAAGTCCTCTTCAGCCGCGACGTGGCACCGGTCCTGAAAAAAAACTGCGTTGCTTGCCACAACACCAGCGACGACGAAGGCGGAGTGAACCTGGAATCCGGTGAACAGATCCGGACCTCCGACTTGGACGACCTTGTCGTTCCCGGAAACCCCGCGGAAAGTCGACTGTTCCTGCTCGCATCTCATGCGGACGATCCCGTGATGCCGCCGGAGGACAATGATGTCTCGGCATCCATTTTGACTCCGATGGAACTGGCCCTGCTAAAACGTTGGATCCAATCCGGTGCCATCATCGACCAAGCCCTTAGCACCCCGACCGAGCGAGAATGGCAAACGCTTCCATCGTCGCTGCAGACCGTCTACGGATCATCCATGACCGACGATGGAAGATTGTCCGCGATCAGCTTTGGAAATGAGATTCGCCTGTTCGGTGCCAAGTCCGCTCAGCCCATCGAGACGCTTGCAATCGTCGAAAACGAAGTCACCAAACCAGCTCACGATGACTTCGTCCAAGACCTGCACATCGATTCAACCGGTCGTCAGATCATCTCGGCAGGTTATCGCAACGTCAAATTTTGGAAGATGTCGCCATTCGAATCAGCCACGATTCCCGCCATCAACCAGGATGACACCCTGGCAATCACAATGAACGCCAGCGGCAGTCACTTCGCCGTGCTTTCACGCCGCGGAGAATTGAGTGTGGCGGAAGTCGGCAAAGATCGATGGCTGTGGATGAAAAGCTTTGACCTGCCCGATCATCTGAAAACGGAGGAACTGAAGACCGACGATCCGACCAAGATTCGGATCGCTTTGGACAACGCGGGTCAACAAGCCGCGATTCAGTGGGACAGTACGATTCGCATCGTTCGAATCGATCGCAAAGACGTCAAAACCCTGGATGCTGCCAACACGTTCACTTCGATGCAGTGGATCGAAGAGGATCACTTAGCGACCGCGACCGACAATGGACAAGTCTTGTTTTGGAAGCGAGACGAAGAGGTTTGGATCAAGACAGAGCACAACGTTTTTGAACAAGCCGTCCTTGCGATTCACTCAGCGTCCGAGTCTCCGGGACGGTTGATCGCGATGGATGCAGCAGGCAACCTTGCCAACTGGAATCCAACCGATCAATCATTCAAAGCAACCGGTCAATTGCCCTCGCCCGCCGTGTCTGCATCGCTTTCGTCCAACGGTGCCACGCTGTGGATCAGCACCGAATCAGGAGCCTTGGGACGATACAACATCGCCGATCAAAGCTATCTCGAAATCGCGAAGACGGATCCCGTCGCAGCAGCTCAATTCGCAAACGACAATTGGCAAACCCTGGTCACCGAGACACTGGTCGCGGCTCAAGAGAAGGACGCCCAACAGGCCGAAGACGATGTGACGGCAGAACAGAAAAGCTTGGATTCGCTCACCAAAGACATCGAAACCAAAACCAAACTGCGTGACGAGAAACAGGCCAGTGTTGAGGAAGCCAAGCAAGCCGCCGAGTCAGCAGCCAAGAAGCTTGCCGAAGCCGAACAAGCCCTCGCGACCAAAGAAAGCGAACTCGCCGCTGCGGTGACCGCCCTCAATCAAGCCGAAAAAATCAAGGTCCGTGGAGAGACACGACTGAAGGAACTGGAGGCGGAGCGTGAGCGTCATCAGCAAATTCTTGCGAAACTCAAACGGGATCACGAATCCAGAAAGGCCAAGGCCACTGCGTCCCAATCACGTCACGATTCATCTCGTGCGACCGACGCCACATTTGCGGTCATGCTCTCAGGCTCTCGCATCCTCACCCATGCCGCAAACACGGACGACGCATCGCAAAACTCATGGAGTCTGTGGGCCGAATCCGGCGACTGGTTGGCAGAATTGCCCGAACTGCCGACCGACGGACAACTGATCGCCAGCGGAGATCGTTGCGTTCTGATTCGGGAGACCAACGGCCAGACGCAGGCGTTCGTCGCTCGGCCCCGTTTGTGGAGTCTTCGCCAAACCATCGGTGCGACAACCGGGTCGAGCCCTTTCGCGGATCGCGTGTTGAGCATCGACGTTCATCCCTCGGGCAAATTGCTCGCCACCGGTGGTGGCGAGCCTTCTCGGACGGGTGAATGGATGCTTTGGAAAGTCTCCGACGGGTCCTTGATTCGAAAGATCCCCAACCCGCATGGCGACACCGTTTTCTGCGTTCGGTTTTCACCGGATGGGCAAACGTTGGCCACCGGAGGCGCCGACCAGATGATCAAACTGTGGGACGTCGAATCCGGAAAGCTGATCAAAACACTCGAAGGACACACGCACCATGTCACGTCGATTGCCTGGAACATGAATCTTCGTGAGCTCGCGACGGGTTCCGCCGACGCGACGGTCAAAGTATGGAACATTGAAAGCGGGCAGGCAACACGCACGATCACTGGATTCAAAACCGAAGTGACGAAACTGGTCTTTGTCGGCCGCGAAAATCGACTCGGAGTGACGAGCGGAGATAGTGTTTTCCGGGTCTATCGCACCGACAACGGAGCGAGAGAAACCAATGCCAAGGTCGCCGGAGATTACCTGTACGCATTGGATTCCAATCGCGACGGCAGCCAGTTCATCGTGGGTGGTGCGAGCGGCACGGCCACACTGATCGACAAATCTGGCAAACAAAGCTTGGAGTTTTCATTGGGCGAAGAATGAACGTGCGTCACGGCAACACGGACGACAACACTTGCTCTCAGCAACGGTACAATTGCTTCCCACATTCATCCAATTAATCCGGCGTTCAAACAGTTGAGAGCAAGGTATGTTTCGCATCGCAATTGGACTCATTCCGCTGTTGCTATTCAGCCTCGTCTTTGCATCCGCCCAGGATAAACTCCCGAGCGTTGAACGAGTTTGGAAGGATTCCACCGGTCGCTTTCAGGTCTCCGCGAAATTGATCGAAAGGGTTGGCGAGAAGGTCGTTTTGCAAACAAGTGCTGGACGAAAAATTGAGATCGCAAGCGTTCGACTCAGTGAATCCGATCAAATGTATCTGAAGAGTCTGGAATACGTTCCACAAATTCCGGCCCCGCGCTCTCCATCTTCGCGTTCATCTGATACTGGCCGACCAATACCAATCGAGGTTTCAAACGACCCTGAAGCGGAACTCGACGCCGCTCCACGCTTGGATTTTTCGAACACCGTTTGGAACGTGAAGGTCTCCGAACCTCAACCGCCCGAGTCTGAACCAAGTGCGGTCGCTTTGCCGAAACCACAAGGCCGCCGGCAACCTCATGCTGCGAACAGCCTGCTGATGAAAGCGGCCGTCAGCGACATCAGCGGCAGCGGACCTGCGGCTCAAACGCATCTGATGATTGGTGACTTTCGCACCGGTCAATTGACCGAGTTGCCTGCGGTCTCCGGAACTGCCATGCACCCGATCGCTATCCTCGGCGATAGCAGCACGATCGTGATGATCGGGACGGACAAGGATGGGACCACCACCAACGAGGATTTGCAATCTTGGGACATCCGCGATGGAAAGGTACAACACGGCGACACATGGAAACCCTACGCGGGTCAATCCAACCGCGGCATCCGATTCGCGACCGCCGGCCAAGACAACCGTTTGATCACCTGCAGCAAAGCTGGGCACATCGTGGCTTGGCAAATGCCACAACGACGTGCACTTTGGCAAATCGATATGGGGTCGCCACCATACTGGCACACGAACGCTGATTTGAGCCGGTTGGCGATCGCTTCAGCAACACAGCTGGTGATCGTCGATCTGTTGGAGGGTAAGGTCACCGGTTCACAATCGCTGAACGACCTCGGACGCATTCACTATCCCAAGCTCTCCTTCAATCCCAGCGAAGACAAACTCTATTTGTCATCCATTGGGCGCGTTTTGGTTCTGGATCTTCGCAGCAACGAGTGGATTCAAGACACCGAGATCGGCGGCGTTGGAACAAGCAACGGTGCCATCTTTTGCGACGACGACTATGTTCTGATCGATGGCAGCACACTGGTCGACTGGAAATCCGGAACCAAGGTTGACCGTTACAGCGGACTGGGTGCTCCCATTCCAATGGGTCACTTCTCGTGCGTCGTCTCAGGTTCGGAACTGCGTGCCCTCGATCTACCGCTCAATCCAGTGGTTGCCAAAGAAGACGATCCACCGGCAACGATGGCAAATAATTCCGCGAAACAACCGCGAGCTGCCGAACCAGACAAGCCAGCTTCACAGGTCGTCGGCAACTGGCGTTTTGAAGTGAAGGAAGCCTATGCCAGCGGAAACACGGGAATCAATCGAAGCACCTATCGCTTCGACGCTGACGGCACGTACGAGACCTATTCCACGCTGACGATGTTGCCCGAAAAATCAAACGAACAACTGTACAGTGTGACCAGTCGCGAACGAGGAACCTGGACTCACAAAAACAAGGAGTTGTGCATGACGGAATCCAAGAGCGAATTGGTCAAATTCGAAAGTTCGGTCGCGGCTGTCACTCGAGAAACGTTCGAAACCGCGATCGCAGAAAAATCACCCCCGATTTGCTACGCACTCGCGATCAAATCACACGACTTGATCGAATTGCAAGATCCTCAAGGCCGCGGTGCCATGCCACTTCAGCGAATTTCAATGGAGATCCAAGTTAGGTAAGGCGTCGGTCCGATGAAGCGGCCTGTCCAGCTCGCCGGACAGTGCCTTGCAGCTTGTTCATGGCGACCACTACAATCACCCGCGACCATCCCCGCCCCCTCTTATTTCATCCGTGGCCTTCTTGGCACCTCGTGTCGTCTGTTCTCTATGGTTATTGGCAACCATCAATACACCTTGATGACCAGCGCGACTGGTCTGGTTGGCCAGTACCTGCTTCGCAACGCGATGATGAGCGGCAAACGCGTCGCGGTGATCGCGAGAAGCACCAAGAAGAACACAGCACACGAACGTGTTGAGGCGATCCTGCAACGATTTGAATCGGAGTTGGGCCGTGAACTGCCTCGCCCGGTTTGCTTGGAAGGCGACATCGTCCAGCCCAACCTTGGCCTCAGTGCTGGTACGATCGATTGGGTGCGTCAAAACTGCGACCGAATGATCCACGGTGCAGCGGTGCTCAAATTCCAAGGCTCGGACCGCTCCGGAGACCCCTGGAAAACGAATCTGAACGGCACCCAAAATGTCTTAGCATTCTGCCGCGAAACTGGCATCCGAGACTTTCATTATCTCTCCACTGCCTACGTTTGCGGCAACCGAACCGACTTGGTTCGCGAATCGGATTTGGATGTTGGACAGAGTTTCCGGAACGACTATGAGCAGAGCAAGTTCGAAGCGGAACAAGCCGTTCGGGCAGCGTCGTTTATCGATCAACTGACCGTCTACCGGCCCGCTGTGATCTCCGGCGATTCTCAAACCGGGCACACGACCAGCTACCACGGTCTGCACACCTACCTGCGACTGATGGCGTTGCTGGTGCCGATGGTAGAACCAGATCAAAACGGAGTCCGCCACACACCCATTCGACTTCCGATGACCGGAGACGAACGCCGCAACGTCGTGCCGATTGACTGGGTAGCCGACGTGGTGTCGCGGCTTGTCGACACACCGGACGCTCACGGGCAAACGTATCATTTAACGCCTCGGGTACACCTGACGCCGCGAAAGATCATTGATTGCTGTTGCTCGTACTTCAACTCAACCGGGGTTCAATATTGCGGTGACATCGACGTTCCTCATGAAGACCTGAACGGATTTGAACGCAACTATTTCTCTGGCGTTTCGCTCTACGAATCCTACAACTCAACCGATCCAACCTTCGACAATTCGAACTTGCTTGCGTTCACCTCGGACCTTCCATGTCCCGAAATCGATGAAACAGTGATCCATCGCTACCTCGCATTTGGTTTGGCGGATCGATGGGGCAAGCGTCGGGACCCTCGAGTGGAGCCCATCAATCACTTGGTTGACTACTTGCGGAATGCAACCGTCGCATCCATGCAACACAAAGAAGAGGAACTGGCGGAGACGCAGCCTCAAACATTGCTCGGGCTGAACATTTTGGGCCCTGGTGGTGGACAATGGCGAGTGGTCAGTCGTCAGGGCGCGACCAGATTGGAAGTTGCCCACGGACTTCCCTGCCCCAAAACTTTGACCATCCGCGCCAGTTCACGCGCGTTGTCAAAGCTGATGACCAACCAAGAACTTTGCCCGATCGAGCTGGGGCACTACGTCGATGGCAATTCGAATGCCACAAAGATCCCTCGAGAAGCGATCGACACCTGTCGGCTGCTGTTCTCGAAAGTCACCTGTGCTTAGGCTTCGCCTGAAGACGACGCTGGATCACTCGTACCGCAACGCATCGATCGGATTCAATCGCGATGCCGTTCGGGCGGGATAGTACCCGAAAACGATTCCCACCGTCGCAGCAACAGTCACGGCAACAATCGGAGCCCAGATCGACATCGCGGTCGGCCAACCGATCACTCGGCCAACCAACACAGACCACATGTGGCCGGCGAAGATGCCAATGAATCCGCCCACCACGCACAACACGGTCGCTTCGATCAGAAATTGACGAAGGATCGCACTGCGGTTGGCTCCGACCGCCATTCGCAATCCGATTTCTCGCGTCCGCTCGGTGACCGAGACCAACATGATGTTCATGATTCCCACGCCGCCAACCATCAGTGAGACGCCGGCAATCACCAACCCCAATGCCGATACACCACCGACGACTTGTCCCACCACTTTGGATACTTCGGTGATGTCATTGATGCGATAAGCCCCCGCCGGTTCAACGTTGTGACGACGCGAAAGCAACTGCGTGATTTGTTGCCGGGCCAACTCCACATGATCCGGCGATTCGGCCTCCACATAGATCTGATGAATCTCTTCTCGCTGGGTCGATCGCCTGGTGGATGCCAGTTGCATCGGTGGCATCTGATCCGCGAACGTGCTGAACTGAGCCGTCGCGCCCGTGCTGCTGTTCACTCGAAGTTTGAACGTCGTCCACGGTCCGATGATAATGTCGTCTTGGTCGTTTCCGATCACATCCCCACCCTTTTCGGTGAGGACGCCAACCACGCGGAGCGGAACCCCGTTGACGCGAATTTCTTCGCCGATCGGGTACTCCGAATCAAACAATTCGTGAGCGACGGTTTTGCCCAAGATGCAAACTTTGGCCGCATCGAGAACTTGTTCCTGCGTGAACGGCGTCCCCAGCTCCAACTGATCCCAGTTCCTTGCCGCCAAGTATTGCGATGTCGTGCCGAGAGCCAGATTGGGGCTCCAACGGCGGTTCTGGCGGACCAATTGGACCTGGGAATACACAAGCGGGGCGGCAACCTTGACGGCGGAACACTGCTCGGCGACCGCAACGACATCATCAGGAATGATCTGGATCGGACGTTGACGCCCACTGGTGCTGGACGCTTTGCCGGGACTGATCGTCAGCATGCTGGCGCCCATGCTCGCGACGGTTTCTTCGATCGCGGTGGATGCCCCCGCACTCAGCTCCATGGTGGAAATCACTGAGGCGACACCAATGATCACACCCAGCATCGTCAGCACGGTCCGCAATGCATTGCGACGAAGCGCCAAGACAGCCACGATCACCGCATTCCAAGTCGCGGGGAGCGACCAAGCAGAGGTCGGCTCACGCAGAGGTTCTGACCTGGAATTCGCGAGCCTCGAACGGTCGACGGTGGATGCTCGTTGCTGAACATCTTCCGACACCAATCCATCTTTCATTCGCACGACTCGGTCCGCTTCATGAGCGACCTCCGCATCGTGCGTGACGACCACCAATGTGATGCCGTGTTCTTGGTTGAGCTGACGAAACAACGCCAGAATTTCTTGTTCCGTGGCCGTGTCCAAATTCCCGGTTGGCTCATCGGCCAACAACAGCTTGGGGCGGTTCATCAACGCTCGAGCGATTGCGATTCGCTGTCGTTCGCCGCCCGACAACTGATTGGGCATGTGGTCCAGTCGACCTCCCAAACCGACGGACTCCAATAACTTCGTCGCGTCTTCGATGCACTCGCGTCTGGACCTTCCGTCCGACGCATAGATCGTCGGCAGCATCACGTTGTCGAGTGCCGTCGCGCGTGGCAGCAGGTTAAAATTCTGAAAGACAAACCCAATGTGCTGGCTTCGAAACGCGGCCAGTTCCAACGGTGTCAGACTCGATACATCGATCCCGGCCAGATGATAGTCGCCATCGGTCGGATGATCCAAACTACCCAACAGGTTCATCAGGGTTGTCTTTCCCGAACCCGACGATCCCATCAACGCAACATACTCCCCCGCTTCGATGTTCAGCGTGATGCCCTTGAGCACCGGCAAATCGTGGTCACCGACCCGATAGTCTTTGCGAAGACCATGCAGTTGAATCACGCTGCGTTCCTGTGAATGACGTGCAACGAATCGGCCGCTTTCTCGGTCGCGTGAATCAAGCGACCATCCACGACTCTCAGCACTCGCGTCGCAACGGAGAAATAGCGGTCATCATGCGTGATGGCGACCACGGTTTTGCCAATCCGACGAAGCTCCGGCAGAATCTGTTGGTAGAAGATATCCTTGAATCCCGGATCTTGTTCGGCGGCCCATTCATCGAAAACAAAGATCGGACGATCGTCGAGCGCCGCCACCAACAACGCCAAACGTTTGTGCTGCCCGCGGGAGAGTTCTTGCGTCGACAGTCGACCGGTTTGCACGTCGACTTTCTCTTCCATTCCCAACAGAGAAATCCAACGCTCCAACTCACCGGGCGTGACATCGACTCCCAACAAACGATCGAACAAGTGGCCTTCCACAAAGACCGTCGAAAAGAGCTGGCGATAATCGGCTCGAACCCTATCCGTCACGTCCCGCCCGTTCCAGCACACTTCTCCCGCATTGGGAACATAAAGCCCCGTCAACAATTTCGCGAGCGTTGTTTTTCCACTGCCGTTGCCACCTGCGATGAACAAAATCTCGCCCGGC
The DNA here is from genome assembly GCF_043100905.1 of Rhodopirellula sp. JB055. Lineage (NCBI taxonomy): Bacteria > Pseudomonadati > Planctomycetota > Planctomycetia > Pirellulales > Pirellulaceae > Rhodopirellula > Rhodopirellula sp. JB055. Next base: position 9,307 of record NZ_JBICHO010000022.1, read on the forward strand.
GAGAGCGTCAGATCCACCGGTCCCAGTGCGAAACATTCGTCGCTGGATGAATCGTACCGATAGGTCACACTTCGCATCTCAAGCGATTCAAATTTGGTCGGTGCGACATGCGAGGTCTGCTGTTCAGGCTGATCGATCATCAAACCCAGCTTCTCGATTTTGGCGACCGCGATCGAGGCACCATTCATTGCGGGCAACCAACCCAAAATTCCATCCAAAGGGTACGTCAGATACAAAATCGTCAGGACGTATCCGGTCAAAGTCGCCGTCGACACGGTCGCGATCTGCGGCCAAGCGAACAGCAACAATCCGATGCCGATGAACAGAAACAGTCGTCCCCAACTGTGGGCAAAACCCTGAATGTTCGAACCAATGATCAGGCTGTGACGCATCTTGGTGTCGGCTGGCAACAGAACGTCGTAGACAAAGTCCAGACATCGCATGTTGTTGCCTTTGAGCTCTTTGATGCCATCGATCATGGCGCGCAACTGCTTGACGACCTCGTCTTGGTCTTCCCGAGCCTGACGCAAATGCCGGTTGGCAAACCTGAGTCCCGTCATGAACGTGAACACGCCGATGCCTGCCATCACAATCGTCCCGCCCGCCAATGGCACGGACAGTGTCGCCAAGTACACCAGCCCACAAACCAACACCATCGCATTGGCGCATGCCCCAGGAAAAGCAGACAAGGCCGATGTGATTGCGTTGACGTCGTTGATCAATGCAGCCAACAACCGATGCGAGCCAACGGATTCCAAGGTCGGCAAGGGAGCCGAGATGATCTTTGTACACAGCTCGTATCGCAATCGAGCCGCGGTCGCCTGGGACAACTGAACGAGCAAACACTTGGCCGTCACTTGAGTGACCAGGACCAAGACACACGCACCAGCGAACAAGTACGGCAACGACCCCGCCTCGGACGGATCACCCGTCAAAGCGTGGTGGATCAGCATGATCAAGCCGAGATTTGCCACACCGCTGAACGCTCCCAAAAGTCCGGAAACCAGACCAGAAATCCAGGACGATCGAAGCAGAATCAGAAGCAGTTTCATCGATGTAGCATGTTGGGTAGCTCAGGCTGGATGCGGAAAACACAAGTTTCCGGCCGCGTAGACAGAGACGCTGCGGCTCGATATAGCAGGGAACCCGCCTCGGTCGCAATTGAGATCCGACCGGCACTCCCCCCGCGAGAGTCGGCCAATCTGGCTCGATCAAGCAACGCTTTCCGGGCGATCCGGCTCAGAAGCTAAGTGTGTGGCCTGGCCAACAAAGCGGACACACGATCCCAAAGTCCGCTGACACGCCGCTGAATCCAAGACTTCAGCTTGTAGTAGCCTCGCCAATTTCGATCCCATCGATCGGTCCTCCACCAAGTCCCATGGAAAAGGTGAATCGCGAATGCATCCGAAAGGTTAACGCCCACATGCCCAGCCAGCCGATACTGGGCCGCTTGGTGCATCGTCAACGGATACAAGAAGCGAGAGGGAAGCACCGTGACAGATTCAGGTGTCGCAAAATCGTCCCAGACCCGCGTCATCATGATCGGCCCGGTGCTGCTGAGAATCGGCTCTTTGTTCTCGACGTGATGAACGAAATCGGGCAATCGCCGAATCACGCGTTCAAAGAAAGGATGTCCAGGTGCCGACGCCATCAATGCGTTGCACAACAAATTGGGAATTCGATGATGCCGACAGTGCTGGCGTGGTTCCAACCCGACGAGGCAGTCGCAATCTTCGAGCAGCGGACCGAGAGGCTTCAGACAAATGAAGTCCAGATCCACATACATGCCCCCAAACTGATGAAGAATGAAGTACCGAATGGCATCGGCGCGTTGGATGGCCGTTGGATAACCATCATACGTCTCCAAGAACCAAGCGTATTCTTTCGCGATCAATTCGCGGTTGTCTTGGTCTGTCCACAATCGAAACTGCCAATCCGGATGGTGAGTCCTCCACGACCGGATACATTCCGAAAAGTCCTCCGGAACGCGTTCGTCTTTCCACGTTTGATGCAGGATTTTCGGAACGCTCATCGTCTTGCGATCCTGACTCGCATCAACCTGCCAACCGAGAGGCAGAGCTTTCTGCGACGAGCATGTATTGCTCCCACATCGCTTCGGCCACGCGTTGCCAATCAAACAGCTCCGCCCGTGCGATCGCCTTGCGAGACCGTTCCTCGCGAAGTTCAGGTTGAGTCACCAGTTCAACGAAACAGTCACAGATCTGCTCGGTGTCATTTGGATCAGCTGCCCAACCGGCGTCCGCCACAACCTCGGCCACCGCGGTTCCTGAACCGTAAATCACTGGCACGCCACAATTCATCGATTCCAGTGGTGGCAAGCCAAATCCTTCGTAGTGCGAGACATACGCCAAGGCCTCCGCTTGAGCATAAACCAATGGCAAATCCTGATCCGGAACACTGCCCAGCCAGTGGATTCGATCACAATTTTTCGCGGCGGCGTACACCTCATCGAGATCGCCCCATCCGTATTTGCCAACGATGACCAGTTCAATCGGAGTCTGCGGGTTCGTTTCCAACAACCGGCGATAGGCTCGCACCGTTCCCAACAAATTTTTTCGCGGCTCCAACGTCCCTACCGAAAGCAAAAACGGCGCGTCGGGCATCGAATACTTCCGCCTGACAGCGTCTTTGGCTTCTCGCGAATACCGCGAATGAAAAAGCGATCGATCGCAACCAGCCCCGGTGACAGCGATGTTTGAAAGACCACACCGGGCGATCATTTCCTGACGGATGAAATCCGTGTCGGTGCTGAACCAAGCGTTTCTCTGCGTCGCATCCCGCAGTCCCCGCTCCAGGCTTTCGCTGTTGACGGCGGCTTGCCACTGGGGGCATGCCAAATGCGAAAGATCATGCACCGTGACCAAGCGACCGCCTCGGAAACGACGAAACGTGTCAAAGGTATTCGGCATGGTTTGATGCACGACATCGTACTGCGACGTCCGAACTTGATGCTGCAATCGAATCCAATCCAAAGTCTCCCGCAAAAACGGCAGGGCGCCGGTCGGTGCTGGATCCGGTAGAGTCAACCACGAATCAATTTCAGCGAGCGGAATGATACGCGAACCAACATGAACATCCACGCAAAAATCGGGATGCTGATCCGCGACGGATCGCATCGCCCCCAGGAGCCCTGAGACAAACCGACGAATCCCATCGGACACCGAATCGGCCAACTTCGTACCGTCGATCAAGATTCGTCGTCGGGCGCGGTTGTTTACTTGCGTAGTCACAGTGTGAATGATTGGGAGGTCGTTGGGGTCAGTTTGAAAACTCGCCGAGTTGCTTTCACGATCAGCCTGGTTATGAATCGCATACGAAGACGGATCAGATCTTCAGATTCTGATAAACATTGCTGCTGCGAAAATCATCCAGGAAAGTTGACGTTGAAAGCTTCTTCCGCATCGGACACTGCATCAAATACTCGTGGGCTGCCGCGACCAGGTCCAAGTCTTGAGCCTTTCGAGCGGCCTCGTCCAATGACTCAAAGTAGAACGGATAGTCCACGCCCAAGTATTCTTCGACGGGTGCAATGCGGTTGATCAGCAATGGGGTCGCACGTGCGATGCATTCCACCACGGCATTGTTGGCGGAAGCATCGTAGAGGTCGAGAAACACGATACTTTTCGAAAGCAACTCGTCATATTCAGAATCATCGTGCCGCGGCAACGCGAAGGTGTTGTCACGATAGGCGGGCAAGAGCGGTTGTCGAAGAACCATCGACTGCCGAACGAACTCTTGTTTCAGCAGGCTCGCGTGTTCCAACTCGGTGCATGGGTTGCTGATCAGTCGATACTTTCGAAACCCGCTGGCATGATCCAAGGGAAGAAAATAGATGGCAGCCAACTTCCGCAGCCACCAACCGACCATCACAACTTTCTTTTCCGCTTCGTTCGCAAACGCATCCATACAAAACAGCCGGTCAGGAATTTCTGTTGGAAGCCTCAGCGTCGAAGTGAGCAGTCCGGTTTCCTTCGCAAGAAAATCGGACAAGTAATCCGACAGGGTAAAGAGTCCTCGACATGCCGGAATGCTATCGCGGAATGCAGCGGAGGCAATCAGACGTCGAGGAGCTCCAGACGGACTGTGCCACCGCTCCATATCCGGCGGATTGTGAAAGACACCCGTCCAGGGCTGAGTCAGCGGCAACGTTGGTCCCGTCTCGTGCGGCCAATGAGGATCGAAAAGGCGATCCAAAAAACCATCGAAAATCACCCCGTTGTGATTGTGTTCCGGTATCAACGCATCCATCGCTCCAGCCCATCCGCTGCGATGCATCGTGAACGTTGTCTGCGGCGCGAGCCGAATTCGGCCTTGGGGATTGGATGCTAATTCGTAGCGATCGGTCTGAATCCCCGTTGAATCCGTTGATCCCGGCACGACGCCAACAGAACGTTGGTTGGACATCAATTCTCTTTCAATGAAATAGTCGGCCGGTTTGACCAAGTGCAGATGCGGTGAGTCGGCGATGGCAATCGCTGCGTTTTTCACGACTCAGTGCCACCACTTTTTCGTGGGCGAAAGCAAACCGATTGCAGCGGAAGCCCAAGATGTCGCGTTTCCTCATTCGGCACATCTCGAAAACTGCCACATCGAAATGTCAGCCGCTGCTGCGACGCGGGGCAGAACATATCACGCTGGATTGAAAACCGCAAAACACGATTGCGATTCCCCGCCGGCGTGACCAAGCAACCGTTGCGGTTGAAGTCCACTTTCAATTCCGATGCCAAATCGGTCCCCCAATCTCGCCACGGAAACACGTGAACATCCACGTTGTACTCGCCGCGTGGGAGCGTCACGACCAACGTTGATTCACCACTGGTCCAACGAAACGTTCGATGCCCCGATCGTTCGACTTCATGGCAACCGATGATCTCATCGTCTGCCAATGTGCTGACGACGAAACGCTGCACCTTTCGAATCGACGGAACCACCGCTTTCACTTTCGACACCGTTTGCAGCATACCGAGCTTCGTGAATTCCGCAAATCGAGACCGATGGTTCTGGCTGATGTTGTGTTGCAAGCAGTGGTACTTGGCAAGCGAACCAGGACGCCCCTGACGATGCCACGCGAAAACGTGCTCGGGGAAGGTCTGCCAAAAAGTATGTTGCCCGGCGAGTCCGCGCTGCCCCGTCACTCGGTACTCCATGCGATTGGCAAGCGACACCTTGCATTCATCCAAGCCCACCAGGGCCTCGTCTGGAATCGGCAGATCCAAGTGATCATTCAGCCATTGCAGACTTCGCCGTACTTGCAACACCGCATCGTATTCCGTCGCTTGACTGGCAATCCGCTGCCAATCCATCTCGGTTCCCGCCGCTCGCATGATTTGGAAGGAGTCTGCCAGCCAACGAAACGGCGGGGTTTCGTTGTATCGAACACCATGCTCACACGTGTGCAACAACTGATCAGCGGGACACAAAACACGACTGCTGGCGGGTCCAATCTTCACTGGCAAACTGGCATCCCACAGCGATTGTTGATCAGCGGCTGAAAGTGACCGACTGTGAAAGAAGTCCCAGTGAAGATCCACCTCGGTGCCATCGGCCAAACTGAAGTTGGTGCCATGTCCATGACGAAACGATTCCTCCGACACGTTCTGCGGAGGTGCGGTTCCCGCTTCGTTCAGAAGCTGAACCGCCCGCGGAGCATCTTCCCGGCGAACCGCCACATCCAGATCGTTCATGGCTCGAAACCCAGTCCGGTACACCGTCGCGTTCAGGGCGGCCCCTTTCAGCAACAGCGTTGGGATCTGGGCCTTCTCAAACAATTGAAGAATCCCCATCGCTTGCCGCTGACGCAGTTCCGTCTGCACCCAGTAGTACCGTGCTACTCCTGCCAGCCGACCTTGATCCTTGGATGTCAGTCCGAGACGTCGCAAACGATCGTGCAGCAATAACAGCAATCGATGGGAACCAAAATCGATGAAGTCCCACGGGACCAACTCTTCCCATTTCCGCCACGCACTTGTCGCGGCGGCATCGTCCTCGAGCAAACCTGCTTGCAGCAACAATCGTTGTGCTTCATTCGGCCAACAACCGCGTGGCCAAGCCTGATCCCCGTCCATCCAACGCGCCAAAAACGTCACGGAGCGCGTCTCCGGTCCAATACCGCTTTCAGCATGTGAACGTACTTCACGCGATTCTGATTCTGAGTGGACCAGTTGTTTTCATGGTGACGTCGATAGAGAACCACCTCCTCGACGCTGGCCTTGAGAATGCCTTGGTCGTCGGTCCGGGCAAACCAGTCGAGCACCTCGATCGTGTCAGGGTCATTCGAAAAAGGTCCAACCGTATCGAAGACACTTCGGCGGCACGTCACCGTTCCTGTGACGCACT
>NZ_JBICHO010000023.1:0-5773 GCF_043100905.1 Rhodopirellula sp. JB055
CATTTGAACGCCAGGCAGAACAGGTACTCTTGCCCGTCAGGCTTGTAGATATCGGCCAAGAGTGGCCAACCTACAACCAAATCAACGCGCCGCATCGATTAACCATTGCATGGATCAACCGCTGGATGAATCGCGTTTCGCGATGATTCAACCAAGGCCCCCACAGCCGCTCAACGGAAACGGTTTGCCGAATGTCGGAAGGGAAACCGCTTGACTCCGTACCGTGGTACGGGGTGTATACTGGGGGCATGGAAAACACCGACAGCGAACCCATGACGATTGGCGCGTTGGCGAAAGCCGCGGGCGTTGGCGTGGAAACCGTCCGTTTTTATCAGCGGAAAGGGCTCCTCGAAACGCCCGCTCGAACGACGGGGTACCGAACCTACTCGGACTCGGATGCCCGAACGATCAAGTTCATCAAGAAGGTGCAAGAGCTTGGGTTTTCGCTCAAGGATGCCCAAGAACTACTTGATATTGCGTTCTGCTCGAAAGAAACGCGTCCTCGTCTCGCGAAGGCATGTGACCGGAAGGTGGAAGAGATTCATCAAAAGATCAATGACCTCCATCGCATGCTGAAAATGGTTCATCAGTTTTCCAATGCTTGTGGAAGCGAAACCCCCAATGATTCTCCCTGCAACCTCCTTGATTGTTTTGAAAACGATTGGGAGTGCTGCGAAACTTCTGAAAGGAAAGCGAAATGAGTGATTCCTGCAAATGCTGCGATAGCGGCAAGTGTGAGTGCGCAACGAAGGCATGTGAATGCTGCTGCGGAACGGAAGCGTGCAAGTGCGGCGCGACATGCGTTTGTGACGATTGTTGCAGCGGTTGCTGCCGAAGCTAGCGTTTGCGCGGGCGCTACGATGGGCGTAGTGGATGAGGCCACGAATCCTCATGCACGGGACTCGTCGCTTCGTCCACTACCAATCCCGCCACTCATTCAGCGAGTGCGGCTCGTCAGGCTCCGCGACGCAACGGAACGGGTTGCGGTGGAACCTTCTGCAGCGTTTCCAATGCGATCGGCAGATGCTCGGGGCTGTTCTGAAACAACTCCTCGATGTGCGACTGAGGATCGTCAAGCCAGCGTCGGTACGCGGTCGCGATCAAATCGATGAGATCATAGTCGCACGCTCGCAACACGCGAACGAAACATCGGTCCAGCGCAGGCACGACCTCCTCCGGAACGGAACCCTGCGTGCACAACGCAAACAGGCCGGCGAAAGTGAGGTGCTTTGGATGAGCTTCCAACATCGTCGCTGCCGTCTCCACCGTCGCTTCGTCCAGCCCGCCAAGCTTGGCCAGCACGCACATGCTTTTGGCGCAGACTTCGTCGTCTCGATGATCCGTCAGAGAACGAAGCCCGCGAACAAGGGACTCGCTGGCAATCGCTGGTTGCTGGGATGCCATCCGCTCAATCGCCGCGATCGCATTCAGCGTGATCGCGACGTTTGCCGACCCCAATTTGTCAATCAACAAGGACTCTTGCTGGTCATCCAGCCTGCCGTTCGAATTCAAGTGTCGAATCGCGATCACCTGATTCGACGTCGATGAATCGGTTGCCAGTTTCCACCATTCGCTTTGGGACTGCGTCAACAGGACCTGCTTCGCCTTTGGTCGAAAGAAGGAATCGTTTGTCTTCCGCAGGAACTTCAGCGACTTCCGCGTCGGTCTTTTGACGTCGCCAAGTAAATCGTTCATCCACTCGGGAGCCGCCTCGTCACGCGCCCAGGCCGCAATCGCGTTGGCATAGGCAAGCGATTGACCGTCGAGAAACGGTCGAGGGAAAACGTCCCACTGGGTCGAATCCCAGTGAACGGGGTGCTTGGCAACCAAGCTGATGCCGCTGCGAATCATTCCCAGTCCCGTGCCGATAACGGCAAGGTCGACTTGTTCAGGCAAGTGTGCTCCGGCAAAGTTGTTTTGCGATAGCAGATCACAGACGACACCGTTGATCAGTGTGGCCAGCCCCATCACCGGATCGCTGTCGATCGTCTGATCCAGCGTGATCGATCGATTGGTCGCGTCGTACAGGCCAGGCAATTCGCTGGGCCCGCTGCAAGACCCACCACCGCAACAGCCACCGCCTGCACTCTGAGCTTGCGGGAGGGCATTGCGAACCTGGATTGCATCGACATCATGCCCGAGGTGTTTTCCGACAAATGCGATCACCGGTTGCGGATTCCGCTCGGCTTCATAGAGGTCAAAGATCGCTTTGCGACTCACCACGGGAAGCAAGAGGCGTTCAAAGCCAACACATTCAGCGATCTGTTGCAAGCAAAACTCTATCCTCGACTTCGCGGAATCGGACAGGTTCGCTTTCGGTTGAAAGAACACGATGCAGGACTCAGGGCTTCAGGGGATTTACCGAACAAGACAGGACGTCAATCGTTTGCCAGAGTACCGAAAGCCCTGCCCACAAGGCAGCGCCAGTTTGGAGCAGCATCCGCGTGCGCCACGCGTGCCGCCCAAACGCCTCAGTCGATGCCCGCCACGAAGTAATGCGACACGCTCAAGTTGCCTCGATTGCGTCCAGTTCCATGATTGAGTGGGCAAAAACAAAAGCGGCGTCGGTTGCAGGAGCAAGGAATACGTCGAAATAGAAACTGTCGGGTAGCTTCTGGGCTGATCAAGCAGTCGACATCCGCGATGAACTGAGTGAACCTCCCCAATTAGGTCGAAGCTGATAGAACCCATCTTTTTAAGCCGGTGATCGGCTGGGAAACAGGGCGAATGACACCCGAAGAATCGAAGCCGTGAGCGACGAGTTGCTAGCCGTCGGTTCGTTACGCTGAAACACCGGCGGCTAGCGCCTTGCCGCTCACGGTGTCTGGGAACTGGTTCCCAATACGGCTCGTCAGTGCGTGATGAATCTCTTTCTGCACGGCATGGATGGCGACCCGTGTCCGATCGGGGCTGGTGCCGACTCGCTTGGCCGGTGATCCGGGCGAACGTTTCAGCCTGATCTTGTGAGCGACAAGGCGCTAGCCGTCGGTTCGTTGCGTCCAGTACGATGGTTGAATGGCCAACGATGCAAACGATCCGATAACGCTCTTCATCACATGGACTGCATATGGTTCATGGTTACCAGGAGACGCACGTGGTTGGAAGAAATGGAAACGGGGTGAACAGCAACCGCAGCCATTGCTTGAGGACTGGTGCAAGGATCGAATGAAGGAGGACGCGGTTCTGCTGGACGAGCAACATCGCGAATCGGTGGAAGCTGTGATTCGTAAGCACTCGCAAATTCGTGGTTGGGAATTGCACGCCGTTTCTGTCCGATCAAATCATGTTCATGTTGTTGTGACGGTCGTTCCCAAAACCGGAAACAACGATTATCGAGCGGCCGACGGCATCAAGCGAGTCCGTGATGAATTGAAAGCGAACGCGACTCGCGTCGTTAGGCGGTGTGAGAATCCGATTGCGAACGCAAAGGTCTGGACCAAAGGCGGGGACATTCAATTCGTTGATACGGATGATGATTTGGAACAGGTGATGATTTACGTTTTGGAAGCTCAAGATCGGATGGAACGCGATAAGTGGGGCTGACGAACCGACGGCTAGCGCCTTGCCGCTCACGGGAGCACATCAAGACGTTGCTGCCGAGCTGCGGTCGTCGTCCCCGACAACGTCCTCTTCGAGGGCGGAGCCGGAGAGACGGTCCGCACCAACATGCACTTCACCCCCCCCTCAAGCGATCGAACCTCGACACCTGCTGACTCAAAGATGACTCGCTCGAAGACAGCGAGAACCTGCCCGACCCGGAAGTACTGGCCCAAGACATCGCAGATGATCTGCAAACGACGTTGGAACAGTTCTCAGCGATCGCAGCTGAACTCGCGAAGTGACGTAAGTTGGAGCAACCTTACTCACGAAGCACCTCGACGAATTGCCGTCCGCATCCCAGGCGGCGACACTCAAAGTACCGGTAGCTGACGCCGGGCGATGTTTTTAGCCTTGCGGCCCAGTCGGTTTTGTCGGGGCTTTGCTTGATGCGAGCGACCTAGCCTGGATGGGCTAAGCTGACTGACCAGCCAGTGTGGCGGATGAGTTCTTCGGAGAAGTCGGCCGCTCCACAGCAGGCCTCGATGGCAGCGAAAACCGTGCCGCCTTCGGGGACAACCTCGGCGACGGCCCGCCAATCGTTGGGCCGCGTTGCGTTTTGAATGAGGTTGCCCTGGGCGTCCATGCCACACGCCGGGATGCTGTGTCGGTGATAGTCCAAACCGGCGTAATAAGCCAATTTCGACATTGCTCGTTGCTCCGAGTGAAATCGGGGGAAATTTGATATCACTTGGTTTTACTCAGCAGCGAGCATTTCATCCCCATCTACGGAGCCAGCGTCGCGTCTCTATGCGTAACACACCCAGCCTCGGAAAGCGAACCCGACGTAAAACAGCTCCACGTTCGTGAACCCCGCCTCTTGCAACAACGCTTCGTCGTGTTGGGGATCAAGAATGGTGAGATAAGCATCGACCGCCTTTCGAAACTGCGATGCCTTTTCCGCATCCACGGCCGGACGAACCATGTAAGCTGCGTACCGTGAAAGCCACCGCTCGCGTGCACCCTCGGATTGCGGGAAACTCAGGTGCACCACGATGAACGGTGCCTGTGGCTTGAGCCGCTGACGAATGGAGGCCAACATCTGTTTCCGCACTTCCACGTCCTCAAAGTGCATGGTCAAAATGCACGTGGCCGCATCAAAAGGCCCCTCCGGCGCAGCATCGATCTTGCCCTCGTGTAGCCTGACTCGAGAGGCAAGCGGCCCGAGCGTTTGCTCGGCCAGTTGCAACATTGGTTGTGATGGGTCCACGCCATCAAATCGCCAACTCGGTTCCGCTTCCGCGAACACTTTCAACTCCAGTCCACCGCCGGCTCCAACGACCAAAATCCGGCCGTTCTCCCGCACCCGCTCGGCCAGCAACAACGCCGCCATCCGCTGCATGTCCGCGAACCCGGGAACAGCGATCGGTGGCGAATCGGCGTATTTGGCGACCGCCTCCGGGGCGTGAAATGCCGCTTGGAGAAAATCAGCTTTGGATTCCATGTCGGTTCCGTTTGGCTTGGAGGGAAATGCCTTTCGCTTGAAGGCGTTGGTGGCAATCGGCGCTCAGCGAAGCGAGCGTGACTTCGCCCAACCGCCGGAGCAGCAATTGCTCGGCTTCGTCAAACGTCTTGCCCAGTGCCGCATTCACGGATTGCTCCACCAAACACCCCGGAGCGTCCGTGCGATTGCCCATCGCCAGCAACCCCGGGCTGCCCACCGCCTCGTAGATATCCCGCAAAGTCACATCAGCCAGCTCGCACGCCAAAGTCCATCCGCCTCCGTGCCCCTTGATGCTTTGCACGTACTGCTGCTCGCGAAGCCCCGCCATCAGGCGACGCACCACGACAGGATTGGTGTCCATGATCTTCGACAGATTGTCCGAAGTCACCGGTTCGTCCAGCTCCGCCATGTGCAACAAAATGTGCAGCACGCCGGATAGCTTGCTATCTCGTTTCATGTAACTTAAGTTATTACATGAATGCAGGTTCGTCAAGTTCGGCTCGGAAAGCCGTCACCGCTCAGTCACTCTCTCGAGGAACAACACGTTGTCACCACCAGACTGGAACGCTCGCTATTCCGAATCGGAATTTGCTTACGGCACCGAACCCAATTCGTTTCTTAAACAGCACGCAGAGCGGTTGTTGGATCCGGTGCTATCGATCGCCGAAGGCGAGGGCCGCAACGCCGTGTACCTGGCTTCCCAGGGCTTGCAGGTTCACGCGGTCGACAATT
>NZ_JBICHO010000024.1:0-4167 GCF_043100905.1 Rhodopirellula sp. JB055
ATGCAAATGAAGTTCAACGTATCAATCAGAGAGCTACCAATGCAAACGACCTGAACAGGTTGCCCGAACAGGTTGCCCAAACAAGTTGCACTGCTCACCAGGTTCAAAACCACGTTCCCGTTTTCGTCGTCGCCACAGCCATGGCTTGGCCACGCGACTTGGGATGTCCACTCAATCGACACCTCCTTTTGCCATGCAGCCCACCCCGCTTCGCCGAATTCTGCTTGGGCTCGCCGTGTTCCTGTCGATCTGCGCGGTCGCCATCATTGCGTACGTGCAAATGGGATGGACGCTTAGCGACTCCATCTACATGGTCGTGATCACGATTTTTGGTGTCGGTTACGGGGAAGTCAAACCGGTCGACACACCCGCTCTGCGAACACTGACCATCGCGATCATCGTCCTTGGATACGGCGCGGCCATCTACACCGTCGGCGGATTCATTCAATTTTTAGTTGATGGTGAACTACAAAGCCTCTTAAGAGATCGAAAAATGAGCCAAGGAATTGCCAGTCTTCGTGGGCACACGATCGTGTGCGGGTTTGGGCGAATGGGCGTTCGCGTTGCGGAGGAACTCCAGCAGCTTGACCAACCATTCGTCGTGATCGACGAAAATGTATCCCGGGTCGAAGAAGCTCAGCGTTCCGGCATGCTGGCGATGGTCGGCAATGCAACCGACGAAGACGTGTTGCAGAACGCGGGCATTCATCACGCTCGCGGGTTGGCAACGCTGTTACCCGATGATGCCGCCAACGCGTTCATCTGTGTCACCGCGAGAGACTTGGCCGAATCAGTCGAAATCGTTTCGCGAGCCGAGAATCATTCGGCTCAAAAGAAACTGATCCGCTGTGGCGCCAACCATGTCGTGATGGCGGCGACAATCGGTGCGATGCGAGCCACTCAGTTGCTCGTTCGCCCGACAGCCTCCGCCGTGCTCGAATCTTATGGGCTCTCGCATGGAATCAGCGAGGAGCTTTCGGCGATTGGATTGAGCCTGGAAGAACTGGAACTGACCAACCACTCGCCTCTGGTTGGCAAACCGCTGGGTGATATCCAAGTTCGCGGCAACCGAGGTTTTTTGATTGTCGGTGTCAAACGGGACGAAGCCCCGATTCAGATGAATCCCAGCGGGAGCTTGATATTGAAAGCCAAGGACATCGTGATCGTGGTCGGCCACCAAAACGACATCGCGGAACTGTGCTTGGCTCACAAGGTGCAACGACACGAGATCCTTTATCAGGGCGTCAAAGCCTGACTTGCGCCCACAAACAGGACGCCTGCTGGATCAGGTTGCTTCGGAAGGATCTTCTGCGGTCGAAGCCTCTGCTTTGGCATTCATGATCCCGCTGGCGATCAAACCGGCCAAGTAGCCACCTTTGAACCCCGCATCGATGTTGACCACCGCGACATTCGCAGCACAGGATGTCAGCATCCCCATCAAGGGGGTCAACCCAGCGAAATTGGCACCGTAACCCGTGCTGGCAGGCACCGCGATGACAGGCGTTGCGACGTGGCCGGCCAGTGCAGCGGGCAGGGCACCTTCCATCCCAGCGACCACCACAATCGCGGCAGCGGATCGCAATCGTGGGACAGCGGCCAGCAATCGCTGCGGCCCGGCGACTCCAATGTCATCGATTCGCTCGCAGGCGATCCCCATCCAAGCCAATGTCTCGGCGGCTTCCTCCGCAACCGCCGCGTCGGTGCTGCCAGCGGTGACCACAGCGACGTGGGTGGAGTGCCCCTCGACCCCAATCGGTTCCAAACTCTCGTTTTCACAGCCAATTCGCAGCGTTCGGGCCGCAGCATTGTAGCGAGTGTTTTCAAACACTCGCCGCAACTGAGCCGCTGCAGTCGCATCAATCCGCGTGATCAAACACCCTTGGCCAACCGCGATTTGGGTTTGCACGACTTGCGTCATCAGGTCCGTTGATTTGCCCTCGCCGTAGATCACTTCGCCAAAACCACAGCGGGCTTGGCGTCCCAGATCCACGGTCGCGCCGGGCACCGTTTGCATGTCGGCGGGTCCCAGCGAACATTTTTGAATGGATTCCACGGCGGAATCCACGTCGGTTTGCCCCGCTGCGAGGTCCTGCAAAATCTGAAGCAGGGCAGGGGAGGGCGGTTGGTTGGTGGGTGGGTTCATAGCCTTCTGCTTGACTTTCCGGCCAGGATCCTTCTGACCGTCCTTGCGTGTTTCGCACCGGACAACTTAAATGCGAGACCTTCAAACATAGCCGATTCCCCCGCATTTGGATGCAGATCTGAGATGAAAAGTTGTGTGCTAGCCTATTCCGGTGGTCTCGATACGTACGTCATTCTGGGCTGGCTCCAGGACCAAGGCTACGAAGTCCACTGCGTCTACGTGGATCTGGGACAACCCTGTGAAGACCGCGACGCCATCATGGAGAAGGCTCGTACCTGCGGGGCCAAGTCGTCTCGCTTGGTCGACGTTCGCGAAGAACTGTGCCGCGATTTCGCATTCCCCGTGTTGGCATGGCAGGCCAAATACGAACAAATCTATCTGCTGGGCACCTCCATCGCTCGCCCGCTGATCAGCAAGGTTTGCTTGGAAGTCGCTCGCGAAGTCGGCGCAACCGCCTACGCTCATGGAGCCACCGGCAAGGGCAACGATCAATGCCGCTTCCAACTCGCTGCGGAAGCTCTCGATCCTACCATCGAAATGATCGCCCCCTGGCGCATCAAATCGTTCCGGGATGCGTTCCCAGGCCGTACGGAATTGATCGAGTATTGCGACGTAAAACGAATTCCGGTCAAAGCCTCGACCGCGAAACCGTACAGCAGCGACGAGAACGTTCTGCACATTTCCTATGAAGCTGGCAAGCTGGAAGAACTCGATGTCAACGGCGTCGAATTGGTCGAATTCGGCATGGGCGTGTCACCTCAAGATGCCCCCGACAAACCAGAAGAAGTCACGATCGGTTTTGAATCCGGCGTGCCGAAGACACTGAACGGAAAAGCCGTCAACGCTCTCGAAATGGTCGAATCGCTCAACGAGATCGCAGGTCGCAACGGTGTTGGCCGGATCGACATGGTTGAAAACCGATTCGTCGGCATGAAGAGCCGCGGTGTCTATGAATCACCCGGCATGACCGTGCTGTACGACGCGTTGATGTACATCGAACAACTCACGATGGACCGTGACCTGATGCACCTTCGCGACCGCATGGCTCCCGAAGTGGCAGAACTGGTTTACTACGGTTTCTGGTACACGCCCAAGATGGACGCTTTGATGTCGTTCATCGAAACGGCTCAGCGTCCCGTGACCGGCGAAGTCACGCTGCAGCTTTACAAAGGCAACATCATGGTGTCTTCGCGAACGAGCCCGAACAGCTTGTACGACGAAGAAATCGCCACCATGGAAGGCGGCGGCACCTACAACCAAGACGACGCAGAAGGGTTCCTGCGAATCCAAGGGTTGCCTTCGCGAGTCCAAGGCCGCGTTTCACCACGCAAGTTCTGAGTTCCAGACCCAACCACGCAAGCGGTCACCAACCAACGACAACGGCGAGGTTCATCCCTCGCCGTTTTTTGTTGCGCACAACGCTGGATGGATGCGTGATTGCCTCCCGGGCACAACCATTCCCGTTGCCGACGTCGTGTGATCAGCGTTCTGTTGACGCCCACTCATCCAGCACGTCGTCCGGCAACGGTTCGCCTCCCGCGGGAGAGATCAAAGCCTGAACGGTCAACGGCGGAGTCGTCTCCGGCAAGAAATATCCGCTGCCTTCCACCGTCGCGACACAAACGCCGCCTTCGGTCGCACCGCCCAAGCCTTTCCCGGACGGAGGGTTGATGGCGCCGCCAATCGACCCCACATTCAAATCTCCCGGCTCCATCCACGACTGGCTCATCGACTGCAACTGACCTTCAGCCAACAGAATGGTCTTGGTCGCTCCGTCAGTCACCTGCTTTGGACCGAGTGGCCCGTTGCTTGGGAACAATGTTCCAGGTCCGGTCACCAATTGGTAAACGGTGCCCGTGCCCCAACCGGTGTCCTCAGGATGTCGGTAAACCGCTGGGGGCTGACTGTACATCAGCGTTTGGTTCTCGCCTTCGTCCCACGCGATGTCCTTGTCAATCTGATTGAACAGAGCGTCTTCGTCTAAGTACGGCAAAATTGTGACTCGCAAAGAATGCAACTTCCGG
>NZ_JBICHO010000025.1:0-26416 GCF_043100905.1 Rhodopirellula sp. JB055
ATTCGCATCCGTTGACTGAGTGCCACGCGGTGCGCCGAACCCGTTGGCTCCACCAAGACGTCGTGGATGTCGGCCAGGCAAGCCTCGATCTGATCCGATGGATGAGCGTCGTGATCCATTCGGCTGCGATTGGGAAGCGAATCGGTGAATCGTTGCAGCGTTTGCACGATCTTCTTGCGATCTCCCCGTGCCCACATCGCCAGCACGAAGAAAAAGAACACGTGTGCCAACGCGGCAACCACGATGGCAATAGTCGAGTAAGACGAAATCAGCTCTAGCATGGCCAATCGTTCAGGTGGTGGAAGAAGACTTCAACCAGCGTACCTGATACGGAGCCATCGCGATGGGGGCGTTGGGATCCAATGCCTCGTCCGACAAAGCGTCAAAGGTGAGATCGACTGGCAAGTCCGCTGGTTCGATCTGGCGTGCTTCGCTGGACAAGTTGGCGAGCACGCACAACGGAGCCTGGTCGCCGAGTTGTCGCACAAACCCAAGAAGCCCATCGGTTGGCAATTCTAAAATGGTCTGTGACGCGTTGGGATGAAAGGCGGTCTGCTCCTTCCGAATCTTCAACAAGTCCCGGTAACCGTCAGCGACGAGTTGTTGCAGCGAACCTGGTTCGGCAAGGGCCGCTTCCAGTTCCGCTCGTTCGTATTTGTGGCGATTGATGCGACGGGGAATGTTCGAGGCTTCCACGCCCGCGATGTCATTGGGGGATCCAACCAAGGAATGAAAGTAAACCGCCGGCACTCCTCGCATCGACAACATGATCGTTTGCGTGGCCAGGAAACGCTTGGCATGTTCGGTTGCGGGAACCGTGGTGCGATCGGCGACGGCATCCAAGTAGGTGACGTTCAGCTCATAAGGACTTTGCGAACCATCCGGTTGGGTCCGCATTCCAATGCGCCCGCCGTGCGCTTTTGCAATTTGAACGAGGGCGTCAACACGTTCTTGAGGCAAGATGCCTTCCACGGGCCGAACGCCGATGCCGTCGTGCGAGGCCGTGAAGTTGAAATAAGTGACCTGATCGGTTGGCAACTCCAGCGATTGCATCCAATTCTGAAGCACGCCAGTGTCACCGCTGTGGATCGCGTCGAGCAACAACGGCGGCAAACTGAACTGGTACACCATGTGAGCTTCATCGGTGCCGTCGCCAAAGTACGAGATGTTTTCAGCGTGGGGCACATTGGTTTCGGTCAGCACAATTGTTCCCGGTGCGGCAACATCGAGAACGTGTCGCATCAGTCGGACCGCAGCGTGAGTTTGCGGGAGATGCAAACACGACGTGCCGATCTCTTTCCACAAAAACGCAATCGCATCGAGCCGAATGATGCGGGCTCCGCGACGAGCGTATTCGACCAACGTTTCGAGCATCGCCAACATGACACGTGGGTTGGCGTAATTCAGGTCGACTTGATCGGCGCTGAACGTGGTCCACACATGCCGCTTGCCCGATGCAGAATCAAATTCCGTCAGCAGTGGCAAGCTACGCGGTCGCACGACTTCCGAAAGATCTTCCGATGGATCGGCGGTGGCGTAGAAGTCTTTGTATTCCGGTTCGTCGTTCAGGAAACCTTGGAACCAACGGTGTTTTTGCGACGAGTGATTGAGCACCAAGTCGTACATCAAATCAAAGCGTTCGCCCAATCGTTGGATGTCATCCCAGTCGCCTGATTCAGGGTCAACGGCCAAGTAATCCGCAACGGAAAAACCATCGTCGCTGGTCGAGGGACAAAATGGAAGCAAGTGAATGCAACGGATCAATTCGTCGAGATGGTGATCCAGCAAGAATTGACGTTGGGCGTCGAGCGGCGACTTGCCCGGTTCGCGAATTTGATCGGCGTAGGTGATCATCACCACATCGCGATGATCCCACAGTTCGTCGGGAGAGGAGGAATGATTGGATTGGTCAAAGCACCTCTGCAAGCCTTCGGCAAGCACGTCGGGAACATGCCCGTACACATCGGTGATCCGTGACCGAGTGACGTCGTCGATGGTGAAACTCACAAGTTGTCCTGTCCAGTGAAGTTAGTCACGAGAGCTCGCAGTTTGCGCCGCAGCACCCCGTAGGAAAAGAAAGCACGGCCGATCTCGTAATTGAAGTCAACCATCTCATCTCGGTACGCTTTGTCGCGGATGATCCGCTCCACCTTCGACACAACGTCCTTGGTCAAGTAGCCATCCATGGAGATGACCTTCGCCCCTTTGGGCTCGATGTCGGCGACGTAAATCGAATAACGATTCACCAACAACGGTTTGCGATAGTAGAAAGCTTCCAACAGAGCATTGCCGAACCCTTCGTAGATACTTGGGTAGGTGATGAAGTCGGCTTGCGCGTAGGCATCGCCCAGCGTGTAGATGCGATTTCCATCTGCGTCGATCGCGCGTTTGTCGCCGACTTGATGATCGCAAAGTCGCAGATCAACGCCGCTGCTTTCGGCCAAGTCCATCAGGACCTGCAGGTACTCGTTGCCTTCGTCACCACTGGCGTGCGAGATCACCAGTTTGCACTTGTCGTTTTTAAGTGCGGCGACCAACGCGATGGCGTGCTCGATGCCTTTGCGAGGCACGACGCGAGTTGGTTGCAAGAACAGAATGTCGTCTTCTTCCAACCCAATGTCTTTGCGGAAGTGAGACGAGTACTCGTCGGCTTGCGGTGGTTCGTTTTCAAAGTCCAACACGTTGGGCACCAAGATTGACGAGACGCCACGGCGGTGCGACAGGTCTTCTTGTGCGAACGAGTTGATCGTCACGTTTTGAATTTGTGGCAGCGCCGGCGGAAACGCCATCCACAGCATGTCGGTCACGGCAGACACACTGAAACGATCTCGTTCCCAGTAAAAATCGTGGTGGTGCGCGATGGTTGGAAAACCGGTTTCGGCGATGAAGTTCGTCAACGCCACCCCAAGCGGCAGGTTCATCGGGATGCACAGCGCGTTTTGGACGATCAGCAAATCCAGATCGAATCGACGCGTGAATTCGTACAGCGTTTTTTTCAAGTAGTCCGCCAGCGTGTAGATTCGCTGGGTGACATCGGGTGTTCGAGTGCGAGTGCCAAATGCGCGGCGGTTGATCCACTCAATGTCCGGATGACCAAAGTAAGCATGCGGCACGACCATCGAGGTCGCTTTGTCGCGGTCACTTTGTCCGGAATACCAGTGGCTCACATGGCCATTGTCCCAGAGAACCTGAGCCCATTTTGCGCTTTCGAGCGACACCCCGTCGGTGCCGGCAAAACGCGTTCCCACAAAGCCGATTTGGACGCCCATCGTAGCTGTCACTCTTGCGTGTTTCGTCTGGCGGCAGAACGTCGCGGAAACGTTCTCTCACAAACACTCTACTATCTGATCCCAGTGTGTCAGCACCATGTCAGGCAAACATTTCTCGCAGCGAGCATCTTCGGTCCGCAATCGCAAGCTGCGGCCGTCCCCCGCGAACAGAGCTGTTCGCAAACCAAACTGCTTCGCCGCCCAGACATCGTTGAGCATGTCGTTGCCAATGTAGAGAACCTGCGACGGTGAAATTCCGGTGCTGCCGAGGTGTGACATTGCCCGTTCAAACAGCAACGGCCCTGGTTTGGCGGCTCGATAGCGATAGGAAAAATGGCACGCGTTGAGGTCGAACACGGATGACAGATCTCCCGCAAGCGTTCTTTCAATCGAATCGCTTGACGAGTCTTGTTTTGTGTCCTGCGAACGCTTCGCGAGCAATTTTTGAACAATCAGCGGAGTGTAAAACTGAGCGTTGCTGACGATCCCCAACCGGCGACCTTTGGCCTGCATTTGCTCCAACGCTTCCTCTGCCCCCGGCATCGGCCAAACGGGATTGGAGCGACCTTCGACGCCGCAAACCCAAGCCACCAAAATTTTTGGGTTGGTTGCCAAATCTTCGCGTCCATTGGCCAGCAGCACCCGTCGCCAGATCTCCAGGATGTCGACCTCCGGTTTGGGATTCGTCTCCGAATGCGAGGCCTGGTTTGTGGCCACGATCTGATCGCGAAGCTGGTCGAAGGTGGGGATCCCGGTCAGGTCGTCGACGCCGGCGGCGGTGGCCGATTCGCGAATCCAGCGGTTTGCTGCGTCGTGTTTGGCATCGTCGGCGGTTCCGACGTCGCCGCTGCCGCTGATCACCAAGGTGCCGTAGACGTCCAGCAAGATGACCTGGATCTCTCGCAGATCCATTTTTTTGGGATGAGCCAGCGGTGCGTGTTCAGGGGCCACCGCGATCGGAGTGGGCTGCAGCGGTGATGACGAAAAAAGCAGGGCTGTCAGTTGTTGGTCGCGGTTGTTGGATGAGTTCACGGCGAAGGCGATTGTTTGGGTTCGAAGTGAGGCGAGTCAATCGTATCGCCCGCACCGCCGGAACGCTGCCCCGATGAAGTCGATCGCCGAGGATCAAAGCCTCTTGGATCAAAGCGGTCGTCTGCACCGCGACCACCGTTTGAACCGGGAGGGCTGCCACCGCCAAACGTGCGGACTTGAAAACTGCCGGCGAAACGGTTTCGCAACCACCCGCCGATGAACCTTCGTCCGGTAGGTGTCAGCAACGTGAATCCGAGGGCATCGGTCAGCAACCCAGGTGTCAGCAACAAAGCGGCTGCCACTGCGATCATCAACCCATCCTGAATTTCCTGGCTGGGCATTTTGCCTTGCGATGTGGCCGATTGGAATCGAAACCAAGTCGCCAGCCCTTCGCGTCGAGCCAGGTACGAACCGATGATCCCCGTGATGATCACGATCATCAACGTGGTCAGCCAACTGGTGGCATCTGCCAAACGCAGTAGCAGGACCAGCTCAACGAACGGAACAACAATCAGCAGAGCGAGAAGTCGAATGAACATCAATTCGGGCTCGAATCAAGGAAGGAAGCCACTGCCAACTTGGCAATAGAATCGGGTAAGATCAAAGGCTGTACGACGCTGTTGCGATTCTCGTTCCGCAAACCGTCGTCTCTCGCCTCGTTTCCTCCCATCTCCCCGCCTTTTTTGATGCGATTTATGAATTCTTTCGCGATTTCGCGGTTTCTATCCAGCCACGGGGCCAAGTTGGTTTCGACCAATGGGGCGTCTTTTCCCACGGCCCCATTCGCTTCGCGATGGGTCGCGCTGCTCATCGGATTGGGCTCTTTTTTTGTGACTTTGGCTGCCACCGACGTGTTCGCCATGGATCCGTCCGAACTGCCTGCGAAAACGCGTTTGGCGTTCGTGGGTAACGGAACCGCGCAGCGAATGAGCCTGTACGGGCACTTGGAAACGATGCTGCATTTGCGAACCAGCGAGAACCCACTGGTGGTTCGTAACTTTGGTTGGCCAACCGATGAGGTTTCATTGCAGCAACGTCCCGGCAACTACACCGTCATCGACGATCCTTTTGAAGTCTTTGCACCGCAAGCGTTTCTGTGTTTCTTCGGGATGAACGAATCGTTCGCTGGGGACGACGCGGAACAAATTGCAAAATTCGAAGCTGACTACCACGCTTACTTGGACGGGTTGTCAGAGCGATTCTCCAGTGACGGGCGACCGGTTCAGTTTGCTTTGGTCACGCCGATCGCATTCGAACCTTCTGGCAACCCGTTGCAACCTGATGGTTTGCTTCACAACCGATACTTGGCCGCTTACGCCGACGCCGTCAAACGAGTGGGCAAGCAACGCGAATTGACGGTCGTTGATGTGTTCACACCGACCGCTGAATTGTTCCAGCAACAACCGGGTTGCCAGTACACCATCAATGGAATGCATCTGAACGAAGCCGGAGACGAAGCGGTTTCGTTGTTGATCGATGCGGCTTTGTTTGAAGGTGCAGGACCTGCGGTCGGCGCGGAACGCTTCGAAGCGATGCGGCAAGTCGTCAACGACAAGGCTTGGTTGCACCAGCAAGATTACCGAATGCTGAACGGTTGGTACGTCTACGGTGGACGCCGTACGTGGGACACCGAAACTTTTCCAGGTGAGTTTCAAAAGATCCGCAAGATGGTCGCCGTTCGCGATCAGTATTTGTGGGACATGGCGGCGGGCCGTGATGTGCCGGACAAAGTCGATGACTCTCAAACCGGCGAAGTCTTCATCCCCGAAACCATGTTCGGATCCCGCGATGAATCGTTCCGTGAAATGCGTGAGCCCAAGACATTGGAATATCCCACACCGGAACAATCCATTTCACAAATGGAGATTCCCGATGGGTTCGAAGTCGAATGTTTTGCCAGTGAGAAAGACTTTCCGGAACTGGCAAACCCGACTCAAATCGCGTTCGATCAACGGGGGCGGTTGTGGGTGTCGTGCATGGTCAACTACCCGCAGTGGTTACCTGGAAGCAGTCGCCCCAGCGATCGATTGTTGATCTTGGAAGACACAGATGGCGATGGAAAAGCGGATGTGTGCAAACCGTTCTACGACCAACTGATCTGCCCCACCGGTTTTGAGTTTTACAAAGATGGCGTGTTGGTGATCGATGAACCACACATCCTATTTTTGCGAGACACCGACGGCGATGACGTGGCTGATGAAGTCACGCACGTGTTGGATGGAATTGGCACCGATGACACTCACCATGCAATGGGCGCATGGGAGTATTCCAATGGCGGGCGACTGCACATGCAGGAAGGCATCGCGATGTCGACGACGGTGGAAACCCCTTGGGGCCCCGTTCGAGAAGCGGGGGCCTCGGGCAGTTACGTTTGGGACTTGGAAAGTCTGCGTTTGACCCATTTTCGCACGCCTGGTCAGTACAACCCGTGGTGCCTCGTCTTTGATCAATACGGCAATGGAATCATCGGTGATGGGACCAACGCACAGCACCACTGGACGAATGCCTTGTCAGGCGGCGAAGTGCCTTCCCGAAAAACGCTGGAACCCATCTTCGACAACCACGGGATTCGTCCTGCGGCGGGCAATGAGATCTTGCATTCACGCCAATTCCCGGAAAAGTTCCACAATCGTTTGGTCTATGCCTGCGTGATCAATATGCACGGAATGCCTTCGTTCGAGCTTCGTGATCCAGAGGACGAAGCCGGTTTGGCAGGGGAACGATCCGAAGATTTGCTGGTCAGCACGGACATGTTTTTCCGCCCCGTCGATCCCAAGATCGGCCCCGACGGAGCATTGTGGTTTGGCGATTGGTGCAATGCATTGATCGGTCACATGCAGTATTCACAGCGTGACCCGAACCGCGACCATGAACATGGCCGCATCTACCGGCTTCGTCATCAAACGCGACCGCTCTTGGACGTTGTGACTCAGGCGGATCTGCCAATTTTGGAAGTCATGGACCAGCTGTTGGCTTACGAAACTCGCACTCGATATCGTGCCCGTCGCGCGCTGCGTGGGCGTCCGGAGGAGGAAGTCGTCGCGGCAACGAAGCAGTGGTTGCAAAACAATCCAACCCCCGAGGCCGCTCTCGAGATCCTGTGGGTTCAAGAATCGTTCCACAACGTGGACTTGGATCTTGCCAAGAAGGTATTGGCAGAGGGCAACTTCCAGCAACGAGCCGCTGCGACTCACATCGTTGGCAATGAATGGCGTTTCCTGTCCGGCAACGAACAAGCCAACACAGCGGATGAAATCGAGTTGGCGGTGGATTTGCCGTTCGTGCAGTTCTTGCTGGAGGCAGGCCGAGACGACCACGCTCGCGTTCGTTTGGAATCGCTTCGAGCCGCGAGTCTGATGGACCATCCCGTCGGTGTGCGAGTGGCCTTGGCAGGCGTGGACCGGCCCGCGGACAAGTGGATTCAGTATGTTTTGGAACACACCATGTCGGCTCTTTCGGCGCACTGGGACGGTGACTCACCCGAGATCCAAGAACTGATTGCATCGTTGCCACCGAAGGCGGCGGAGTACTTGAAGGAATACAAAATCGCGACCGGTCCCGGTGCGGAAGTCTACCGCCCGCTGAAAGTGTTGGCGGATGTGGATGCCAAGCAAGAGGACCAATTGGTGGCTCTACAAAAAGTGGTCGCTGCGTCTCGTGGGAACGCTCAAAACGGCGCGAAAGTGTTTGAGCGTGTGTGTGCCGCGTGTCATTTGCATGGAAAGATCGGCAAGGCGTTTGGGCCAGAGTTGACCACGATTGGTGAACGGATGACGAAGGAACACATCATCCGTTCGATCGTTTGGCCCAATGAGGAAATCGCCAAGGGGTACGAGACCGTCATGATTCTGACCTTTGACGGGGAAGCCGTTGGCGGGTTCATCTTGAAGGAAGATGAGGAGAGCATTTCGCTGGGGATTGCCGATGGCAAGATCAAGGTCATCGACAAAGAAGAGATCGAGATTCGCAAACCGATGAAGGCCAGCAGCATGCCAGAAGGTTTGACCGAAACGGTTGCTCCGGGCGAGTTCTTGGACTTGTTGGCGTTCTTGGGTGGCAGTTGGGTTGCGACGAATCCCAATACTGATTTTCCGCTGCGAAAGGACGGTGATTTGATCGAGGTGACGCGAGATTCGATGGTCAGCATTCCGGATGATTGGCCCACCGTGTGGAATCGCGAAGCCGAGCACTTGCTCAGTGGCGAAGGCGTTCGGCGAGACCGGTTTGCTGTTCACTCCAAACAGCCGGCGACCGATCCGGCTGTGATCATTCGATTGGCGCAGCCTGCGGAGTTGGTGCGAGGCACCATCACCAATCGCCGTGACGAGGAGTTTCACGATCGAGCGAAAGGATTGGCCGTTTGGACGTCGCAGGACGGCAAAGAATGGACGCGTGTGTGGAAGAGCGAATCGCCCCAAGCGGAGTGGAAGGTGGAACTTCCCAAAGACACGGTGGCCAGCTACATCAAGATCGGGCTGGAAGGAACCGGGATTTTCCACATCGATCGAGCGGTCTTCTTCGGGCGACCGTTGAAGGGTGAGTGAACCGCTGGGTCACGAATTCGTGAAGATGAAACGAAACCTGGCCCGCTGGAAATCTCCGATTGATTTCAGGCGGGCCTGGTAGCTTTCAGTCTTCTTGGGGGACGCCAATTTCTCGGATCCGCAAGCCAAACTTGTCGCCAATTTTGACGGTTTCGCCAATGGCAAGAGGGTGTCCGCCCGCACGAAGTTCCAGCGGTTGGTCGCAATGAATGTCGAAGGTCAGCATCGATCCGGGGACCAGCGAAAGAATCTTGCGAAGTGATTCTTTCTTTTCTGCCAAGGTGACGTTGACGGTGGTGCGGATCTTCAGAACCTTCTCCTGGTACATCGAAGATGCAGGAGGATTCGGTTCGGTCGGCTTGTCTTGAGTTGCGTTCTCGCTCATTCTTTCTTGATCCTGGCACCTCGTTTATCGACCGGAAACCTCCATGAAATCAACTGTATTGTTCCTCTCCGGCGATTTGATTTTTGCCTCCCGCGTTCGAGCGGCCTGCGAAGCGTCCGGAATGACGTTTTCTCTGGCCGGACGTTTGCCGGAAGAGCCCAACGAAGAGGTCGGATGGGTGATCGTTGACCTGTCGACCCGCAACGGTGTCGTTGCTGAGCTGATGCCGGCGGTTTCACGCGTGTGTCCCGACGCTCGCGTGATTGCCTACGGACCACACGTCCAGGTGGCCCGCTTGAAGGGGGCCCGCGAGGCCGGTGTGCCGACCGTTCTGACGCGAGGCCAATTCGACGCGGGATTGTCATCGATGTTCGCTGGCTGAGAGCACCGCAAGCGAACCCAGTCGGGGCTCTCAGATGGGGAACACCAGTTGGCTGGCGGATCTGGGACCCGCGGGTACACTGCGGGCCCGCCCGGCTGATGCGAAGTTGCCCCGAGGTAGCCCATTCGCAGGGGCGGACGAACTCGTTCTTTCTCTCTTTGGTTGAATTTGATGACGCACGATGTTTACGCGGTTGGCAATGCTCTCGTTGACATTCAGACAATGGTTGCCGACGACTTGCTATCGGAATTGCAACTCGACAAAGGCATCATGACGCTGGTCGATGACGAAAAACAAGCGACCGTGCTGAGCCGATTTGACCTGCCGTCGCTGTCTCGTTGTGCAGGTGGATCCGCCGCCAACACGATCGCCGCAGTCGCGGACTTTGGTGGCAAAGCCGCTTTCGTTGGAAAGATTGGTGACGACGAAACGGGGCAATTCTTCTTGAAAGACTTGCGGGCGCTCGGTGTCACGATCGATGTCGATCCGCAGCCTGAGACGCCCAGCGGAACGTGTGCGGTGTTGATCACCGAAGACGCTCAGCGAACCATGCTAACGAACTTGGCCGCGTCGACCGCGTTGTCTGAAAAGGACATCGACGAAGAGGTGATCGCGGCGAGCAAGTACGTCTACATCGAAGGCTACTTGTTCACCGGCGAACAAACCAAAGCGGCCGCTTACAAGGCGATCGAGCTGGCGAAAAAGAACGATGTCAAAGTCGCATTCACCGCATCAGATCCTTTCCTCGTCAACATGATGAAGGATGAAATGTGGGACCTGATCCGAGGCCCAGTCGATTTGTTCTTCTGCAATGAAGAAGAGGCAAAGAGCCTGACCGGACTAGATGACCCCATCGCTTGTGCGAACAAGATTCACGAGTCGGCCGAGAACGTTGCGATGACTCTGGGGCCGAACGGTTCGATCTTGATGCACGGCGGCGAAGCGATTCCCGTCGAAGGCGTGAAGGTCAAAGCGATCGACACGACCGGAGCAGGTGATATGTATGCCGGCGGCATCCTGTACGGCATCACCAACGGTTTGGATTGGCGTCAGTCCGGGCACTTGGCTTCTCACGCCGCCGCCCGCGTGGTGGCTCAAATGGGCGCTCGGTTGGCCACTCCATTCACCGCCGAAGAAGTCAAGCAATTAACTGATTTGACCGCGTGATCCGAAGCTTGCTCAAGAACTAAAACAATAAGCGCACCTGTGACGACTCGCAGGTGCGCTTTTTCGTTGTGGCGTTTGAGATCAGCTACTGAAGTTTCTTGACCGCAGCGACAACATCGGTTGGCTCGGCCCGTTTCTTGTAGTCCGCATCCAGGAACGCGTAGGTGATCTTCCCGTCGGTGTTGATCACATAGGTCGCTGCCAGAGGCAGTTCCATCGCGTCGTTGCCGTTGAACTTGGCGAGTTGCAGTTTGTCTCGATAGATCGGGACGATGGATTCGGGCAAGTCGAACACGATGCCGAATTTCTTCGCGAGCTGGTTGTTTCGGTCGTGCAAGACCAGCATGTCGAGGTCGTTTGTTTCCGCTGTTTCCTTCGCCTTTTCAGGGAGTTCAGGCGTCAGGACAATCAGCTTCGCACCGGCACCTTCGATGGCCGAAAGCTGTTTTTGCATCGCACGCAATTGCAGGTTGCAGTACGGGCACCATCCGCCGCGGTACCACATCAAGATGACAGGGTTCTCGGACCACACTTCGCTGAGCGTGACTTCGTTTTCGTCCCAGCCTTTCAGGGTCGCGTCCGCGGCTGAATCGCCGACCTGCTTGGCGGACTTTTCAATGCCGCTGGCACGAACTTGGTCGACACCACCTTGGAACGTCTTCAGGACTTCTGCCGGGTATCGCTTGGTCGCGTTTTCGGCAGTTTCCTTCAGTTGGGAAGACAGGCTTGTATCGGAGTGCTCATCGGCACGAGTTTGAGTGGACATAACCATCGCGGGCAAGAAGGCGGCGCAAAAGAACAGGCTGAGACGCATGGGTTCGCAACGTTGATCTGGAAAGGAAGAGAAGATTGGCAACAGTTGGAGAATGTCTGCTGCCAACGACGATCCGCCAGAACCAAACGTGACCTTACCGTCCGAAATGACCGGGTATTGGTGCGGGCTCGTCGCGAATCAACGTTCCACTAATTCGATCTTCGCAAACGCGAGCCGAAAGGTCTCCTCGGTCTCTTCGAACTGAATCTTGGCAGTCCGTTTGGGCCCTTTTCCAGTGAGGGCGATGATCGTGCCTTCGCCATATTCATTGTGGCGGACCGTGCTGCCTTCGCGGTAGGCACCTAGCGGGGTGGCGCCGGATTGCAACAGATCGCTGGCGGTCTTGAGTTCGGTTTGGATGGAAACCTTGGGCTTCTTTTTCTTCGGAGGCGGCACGTCGTCGTGATACAAATCCGGAATTGCGGATTGATCCGTCATCGGGATGATGCGCGGACCTTCGGCGACTTCAGGTTGTCCGGCGGGGCCGGTGTCGGTGACCGCAGCGGGCTCTTGGACCAAATCCCATGAGTCCGGGTATTCGTCGTCGTAGGCATCGTCAAAGAAGTTGCGACTGCCTTTGACTTCGACGACCTGCATTTCATCGCGAGGCAATTCGCCCAGGAACATACTGGGGATCGCCGGTTGGTTTTCGCCACGGAAGCTTCGCAATTTCGCGTAGCTGATCTGCAACCATTGTTCGGCTCGTGTGACCCCCACGAAGAGAAGACGACGTTCCTCTTCGAGTTGCGTTTCGTCTTCTTTGCTACGGCGGTGAGGCAGCAGGTTGTCTTCGACCGCAACGATGAACACACGAGGGAATTCCAGACCTTTGGCCGCGTGCAATGTCATCAGGGTCACACGGTTGTTGGAATCCTCAAACGCGTCGGTGTCCGAGACCAATGCGACTTGTTCGAGGAACGCTTCGAGCGATCCGTCTTCCGGATGCATTTGGTCGAATTCGACGGCCGCGGAGATGAATTCGTCAACGTTGGCGATCGGATTGTTGTCTTGTTGCTCTGGAGTGGTTCGTTCCAGGTAGGCGACGAATTTGATCTCTTCGATCAAGAACCGGAGCATGTCCTCCAGTGTCGCGGTCGCTTTGACAGACAGGCGGTCGTAGAGACGAACGAACGATGTCACCAACGTCTTCGCACGCTTCGACAGCGAATCGATTTCATCGACTCGGCGAGCGGCTTCCAACATCGGGATGCGATGATCGTCGGCGAAACGTTGCAGTCGCTCGAGCGTCTTGGCACCGATGCCTCGCGTTGGCGTGTTGATGACGCGAAGCAGCGCCACATCATGACGTGGGTTGTTGATCAGGTGCAGATAGGCCAGCAGATCCTTGATCTCTTTGCGTTGATAGAACTCCAGCCCGTTGACGATTTGATACGGGATGCCTCGATTTCGCAGGGCGTGTTCGATCGATCGCGTCAGCGCGTTCATACGGCACATGATCGCGAAATCTCGCGGTTCGGCATTGCCCGCGATCATTTGGTTGTCAATTTCATCGGCGATCCCGTCGGCTTCTTTGTAGCCGCTTTCGTACTGACGCAGCGTGACCGCTTCACCGGTCGGGTTGTCTGTGAACAGGTTCTTTTGTTTGCGACGGCGGTTGTGTCGAATCAGTTGATCGGCGACACGAAGGATCTCTGGCGTGCTGCGGTAGTTTTGTTCCAGACGAACCGTTTTGACGCTCGGGTAATCCTTTTCAAAATCCAGGATGTTGTTGAGGTCGGCGCCACGCCATCCGTAGACCGATTGGTCGGGGTCGCCCGTCACGGCGAGGTTGGGATGGTCAACGGAAAGAGCTCGCACGATGGCGTACTGAGCCAAGTTCGTGTCTTGGTACTCGTCGACCATGATGTACTTGAGCTTTTCGTCTAAGTTCGATCGCACCTCCGGGTTTTCCCGTAGCAACCGAGCGAAGTGGAAAAGCAAGTCATCGAAGTCGACCGCGTTGGCGGTCAGCAATTGTTGTTGATAAACCGGGTAGACCTTTGCTGCGACGGTGTCGCCGGCCCGGCCGGTTTGCTGAGCCATGATCTCCGTAGTGATCAGCCGGTTTTTCGCGTTGGAGATCGCCGACGCGATTTGCTCGGGCGAGGTGTGGCTGGTCGACACACCAGCGGCCGCGATCGCACGTTTCATCGCGGATTTGGAGTCGGACGAATCGTAGATCGAGTAGTTTTCGGCCAACCCGACCATCGGTGCGTAACGCCGGAGCTGTTGCGCGCAGAACCGGTGGAATGTGCCCATCCAGACGGGTTGGTTGGGGGCGAGCAGATCGACTCGCGACCGCATTTCGTCAGCGGCTTTGTTGGTGAACGTGAGCGCCGCGATTTGCCACGGGCGGATTCCGCTTCGCAGCATGTAGGCGATGCGGTGGGTGACGACGCGAGTTTTACCGCTGCCGGGGCCGGCGATAATGAGCAGAGGTCCGTCGATGTGCTGGACCGCTTCGGCTTGTGCCGCGGTCAAATCTTTTGTGATGGCATCCATGACGCAAGATTAGCGTTCCCAGGGGAACTGGGCAACGCAAACAGGGGACCGACTCGATGGCCGATCCCCTGTGCGAGATTCTCAGAAAGTGATGATTTGGCGGTTGTCCGCCGAACTGATCACCACATGTATTCAAGACCTGCTGCGAAACCGTTCAGTGTCAACGACGTTTCCGAGGTGCTTGGTGCCGAGACATTGGCTCCGTTGACAGAGAAGTCGTCGATGAAGCTGTTGTCCAGCGGAGCCGTCATCACATCGTCGATGGTCAGCAGGTGATACGAACCACGCAGTGACAACGAGTGCGAGAAACGATAGACACCGGTCGCTTGGAAATCCAAGATGAAGGCACCATCTTGTCCACCCGTGTCGAAGGTATTCAAGCCGCCAGGGGTGGTTCCAATTGATGCTTTTTGGCTGAAGTCATTTTGAACCCACGCTCCTTTGACTTCGGCACCGAGCTGAATTCCTGGACGTGCGTTCCACCAGAGGTCAACGCCGGCTTGAGGTCCAAAGTAGCGGTTGTCGACGGCAAAGCTTTGCTGGAAATCAGCGATCGTGCTGGCTGGAGTTCCCGAGCCATTGAACGAGAAACCGTTGTCAAAGACGACGTGACGAAGGCCGAGCAACCACGACCCTTGGAAGCGCCCGTAAGGACCAACCGTGCGACGACGGTAGTTGATTTCGTAGCTGTCAAACTCGGCTCGTGAACTGATCTCTTGCAGGTCCGCCAAGTTCGCGTAGCCGCCTGGAGGAGTCGTCCCGTAACCAGAGTAGATCGAGGTCAGACTGCTCGTGCTGCTAGTGGCTCGGGCGTAGCCTTCCCATTCCTGACCGCCCATGTAGGTGAACTCGACGTTCGAGCCAACACCGAAGATCAGAGCGAAGGAGATACGTGCTCCGGCTTCCAGGTCATCGTCGCCCAGGTCATCTTGCGTCAAAACGGGGTTGTCGGCGACGTTTGGCGTGCCGGTGGTCCCATCGTTGGTCAAGACACGACCATCGGCGAACCCATCGAGTTCTTGCGTGAGGAACAATCCTTCCACCGAAACGTCATACCAGCGTTGGGCTGATTTGCCGGCTTCGGAGTAGGGTCGCAGGGCTTCGGAAAGGCTTGCCAGTCCGCCGCCGATGTGTGCTGCCAAGATACCGAAGTCGGTGCTTCCCGGGCCACACTCGTTGAGGCTGCCGAGCAAGCCGCCTTGTCCCAGTGAGCCGTTGGTCAGGCAAGATCCCAGCCCGCCACAGGCACCGCATCCACCACCGCCGCAGGATCCGCAGCAGTCGCCCATCACGGCGGGCAACAGACCTTGGAAGTTGCTGCCGCACTGGCCGCTGGTGCAACCGGATTCGCCGCAACCGCAGCCCATCGAGTCGCATCCCGCAGCGTATCCTCCGCCAAGGAAGCCGCCGCCTTGATAGCCAACCGGCATCACACCAGCAGGTGCGTAACCTGTGGGGGCATAACCAGTCGAACCGTATCCACCAGGCATCATCAGCGGAGCCGATGGCAAGGTGGTTGCGATCGATTGGGCACCGGGCATCGACCCCGGTGGCATCGACATGGCTGGCATGCCGTCGACCATTCCTGCGGGTTGAACCCCAGGCGGCAGCATGAAGCCACTGGCCTCGTAATCCATCTCATCACCCGCAGTGGGTGGAGCCGCCGTGACTGGCGTGGCAACTGCGGCGGCGATCAAGCCTCCGCAGACCAAGTCACGGAGCTTTCGTAATTTGACCGTCACGCTTTCGCTGAATGATTCCGTCATCCCATTGTCCTCAAGGGTCACACGCAGTCCGGTTCTTTGGTTGGGTCCGGGTTTGATTTGGGGATCGGGGGTCTGGGCCATCATGGGTTGCTCGTTTCTTTGCCTGGCAATTCGTCGCATTGCAATCGTCTCCGCGGTCACAAAGACCCCAAAATCCCCCCGGGGGTCCTGCTCTCGCGAGAACGCCCAGCCATAAAAATGTCCTGTGGCTGTTGGGTCACTGAGGTGCTCCGAAGGATTTCGCACCCGGCGACCCCGCCGATGTGGACCGTTCCGCCGTGGACCGAGACTGAAAGCGTTTCCGGGGAAGACTGCCGCCAAATTGGGGGCAACACCGCGAAAAGGGAGTTCAATCTCGAACGAAGAAACCGTTCCAGGCGGAGTTATCGGCACATCTTCCTGCAAACATTCGGTAATTCCGGAACAATCGGACCAACCCGAGCGACCGGTGCAACGATTTCAAGCGGTCTGGAACACGAATTGCCCCTATGGGACCACGGATTCGCTCCCTGCCAACGAGGCAGGATGTGAATCCAACGCAAGGATGACTTTGACATTTCAAGCGGGATCGCGATAATACGCATGTCGTGGCGAATTCCCTTGTTGCCTTTTAAGGGATGTTTGGATCACTTTGCGGCCTCTCCCCCTCAACGCTGGTCTGCGTGATTGTGTGTTTGTTTTGTCGGTTCATCCCCTGGCGTAACTCATTTGCAAGTAGACTGGGCGCTATTCATACTCTTTTGTGATCGATCCCCCATGAACTTTTCAACTTCCACAGCGGTCGCTGATTCGAAGGTGGATTCGGGTAACGTTTTCACCGGCGAACCGATTGCTGATCAAACCGACGAACAGTTGGTCGCGAAATATCGCACCAGCGGTCGCCGCGATATCTATGAAACGCTGATGCGACGCTATGAACGTGAGATTTACGCGTATTTGCGGCGTTACATTGGCAATGCGGAGATGGCAGAAGATGCTTTTCAGGGCACCTTTTTGCAAGTTCACCTGAAGTGCAACCAGTTCGACTTGACACGCCGTTTCCGGCCTTGGCTGTACGCGATTGCGACCAATCAAGCCATTGACGTGCAACGCCGCAACAAGCGTCACCGAATGGTTAGCTTGGACCGTCCCGCCAGCGGCCAAGAGGACGATCGTGGGGGCAGTTGGTCCGAGAAATTGGAAGGCACGATCATGGATCCCTTGATCGCAGCATCCAAGGAAGAAAACGGGCGTTGGGTTCATGAAGCGGTTGAATCGCTTGGCGAACCAATGCAGCAAGTCGTCGAATTGGTGTATTACCAGGGCCTGAAGTACCGCGAGGCGGCGGAAATCCTGGGGATCCCTGTCGGAACGGTGAAGAGCCGTTTGCATGCCGCTGTGAATCGGTTGAGCGGTCTGTGGGATGACAGTCACGACGGAGATCAGGTCGCCGAAGACCAGTAGTGATGAGGGCGGTGCTTCGGTGCCGCCTTTTTTTCTGTCCTGACTTCTGTGCAGCGATGAACCACAGGGGTGATTCGTTCGTCTGACTGTGTGTGGCTGACATTCGCTTCGGGATTCCGCTTGTGATTCCGACACATGGTTGGCCACATCTGTCTGTGTTGCCCGGTCAAAGGGTTGCTCATCGAACACTCGCCCTCGTCTGATCGTAATGGTCTAGGTCGAGACCCTTTTTTTGTGTTCTTTTTCCGCTTACGCGACGTCCTTTGTGATGCAAGAAGATCTTCTCGGATATCTGCTTGGCGCGCTCGAAGCGGACGAAATGCAGCGGGTGGAGAAACTCCTGCGTGAGAGTCCCGAGGCCAGGGAGATGCTGGCTGATTTAGAACGCAAACTGGGGCCGCTTCACGACGATTGCGAGGTGGTTGAGCCGCCGCCGACGGACTTGGTTGCCCGCACGCTGGATGCTTTGCCGCCCCTGCCGCCAATGCCGGGGATGGAATCCAGCCCGGTTGAACCGGCCGCCGATTCTCAAGTGTCCGCCTCGACACCTGGAAAACTGTCTCCCGTTCTGGAGCCCTCTGACGCTGTTTCGTGGACTTGGCGTGACTGGGTCGGGTCGTTCACGGCCGCCTGCATTCTGTTGGCGATCGCCCTTCCGTCGATGGTCGAAGGCCGCTTCATGGCTCGCAAGCAAGCTTGCCAAGACAACTTACGCCAACTGGGCATGGCGATGACGCAGTACGTCAATCGAAATGCCGAGGCTCGTCTGCCATCGGTCGAGTCAACGGGCTACCAAGCCTTTGCGGGGGTCTACGCCCCGCGTCTGCACGCGGCGGGATTGATGATGGACCCACGGTCGACCCATTGCCCATCGATCCGATCTTCTGACTTTTGGACGGCCGGCGGATTGCATTCAGCCGAGGAAGAGTTCGCATCCACGGACGTGGCTGAGCAACCGACTCTGGTGACGCTTCGCATGCTGGATGCTGCTGCTCGCGATTTGGATCGTCACGCCGTGGCCGGCGCAACGACGATGGAAGAACAGATCGCTTGGCAGGGGGCCATCGCTCGATTGCGGTGGTTGCAGCAGACGGCCGGTGGCCATTATGCCTACACGCTTGGCGTTCGTGATGGTGAGGAGTTTGCTTCGCCTCGATTCCAAGGTCGGTCATCGTTTGCCGTGATGAGTGATGCGGCAATCGTAAAAGTCGCCAATCGCGTGGTGCGAGATTCGGAAGGCTGGGCCAGCGTCTCATCTCCTTCGGACGAGGGCGTGATCAGCCACGGTGGTCGTGGGATCAACGTTTTGTACGAAGACGGCCGGGTTCGCTTTGTCCCACGAGAGTCTTTGGGCCAGTTGGTCGACCATCCGCTCGTCAATCATGAGGGACGCCCTGAAGCGGGTGTGAATATCGACGACGCTTCGCTCGCGCCGAGTTGGCAAGCACCCTTTGTTCATGCTCGCCAACGCTGAGGTGGCTTTTTATGGCCCGGCGATTTTGAATTCCCTCAAATTGCCCTCTTCTGGCCCCTGAAGACTGGAACTTCCTGCAGAGGCACCGCATCCTAGAGAGTGGTTTCAAAATGTGCGGTTTGGCAGCGGCGAGGAGATGATGCAAGGCGGATGGAAATTGGGTTGGTGGGCCGTTCTGATGGGCTCGTGGCTCACCGGTGCCGTGTGCATCGCTGATGAGCCACGTCTTTGGTCGGATCGCAGCGGCAAGTTCAGCACTCCGGCTGAGTTCATTCGATTGGAGAGCGGCGTCGTCCGTTTGAGGAAAAACGACGGTTCCGTCATCGATGTGCCGCTGAGCAAACTCAGTCCCGCTGACCAAAGATTCGTCGCGAGGAGTCGCAAGACCTCCCGTTCACGCGGTGATGCTGGAGTCGTTCGTTTCGGTGACAGGAACCAGTCCAAGGCTTCGGTGCGTGATGCGAACGCGGATGCTGGTGGTTTGGACGCAATCGCGGATTCGGTCGTCATGATCTCGACGAACGACATCATGGGAGCTTCCGGTTTCGGCAGTGGGTTCGTGATCGGACCCAATTGGATTGCAACCAACCATCATGTGGTCGAACAAGCGATGCAAGTCGAAGTTCGCTTTCGTGATGGAACCACGACCAAGGTGGAGGGGTGTGTCGCGATTGATGAAGGACGTGACCTTGCGATTCTAAAAGTGGACTCCATTCCGGCAGGCATTCGACCTTTGCAAAGCCGTCGTGACGCGAGCACCCCTTTGGGCATGTCTGTCGTTGCCATCGGGCACCCGCAAGGTTTCAGCCATACGATTAGCCGCGGGAATGTCAACGCGTTGCGCCGAACGGTGGAATTGCCGATGACGGTTCAGCAGGACTTGAAGGCGAGTGCCAACACCAACTGGATTCAAACGGATGCCGTGATCTCCAACGGCAGCAGTGGTGGTCCCATCTTGGATTCGAACGGTGCTGTGATTGGCATCGCAACTTGGATCATTCCGGGCGAGCAACTTGGTTTTGCCGTCCACGTTTCACACCTGGTGGAACTGATGGGGCAAAGCCGTTCGGCAAAGAAGCTGATTCCTTTTCCACTTCATGCGCCAGCGGATCATCCGATGGTGCCGTTGGAAGATGAAGTGGCAAAGATCATGAATCAGATCTCTCGCAGAATCGAAGAGGTGATGGTTCGCGATTTGGAGAACATTGATTTCGAAGACGTGCATCCGGCAAAGGAATTCGTTCCGCGGTTCAGAGAGTTGGCCGCTTCACAGCCGAAAACCCGGGGTGCATTTCAAGCTCTTTTTGCGGCGTTGCAATTGGCGGCCACCGGGCCGGATTCGGTGCAACCTCAGACCGAGTTCATCATTCAGCAACTGCGGCGAGATCACTTTCGGGACGAGGGCATGAAGTATGTCGCCTTCAGCTTGGTGCCGGTCGATCACGATGCAGCCCGAGACTTCATGAAGGAATTGGTGCAACGCGGTTCGCACGTGGATACCA
This sequence comes from Rhodopirellula sp. JB055, assembly GCF_043100905.1. Classification (NCBI taxonomy): domain Bacteria; kingdom Pseudomonadati; phylum Planctomycetota; class Planctomycetia; order Pirellulales; family Pirellulaceae; genus Rhodopirellula; species Rhodopirellula sp. JB055. The sequence goes on from NZ_JBICHO010000025.1 coordinate 20,281, forward strand.
AAGCTTGCTCAGCCTTGGCATTGGCGATCCATCTGAAGAATCGATCCGCTGAGCCGATGAAGGAGGAGGACCGGGAACTTGTCTTGCGATTGTTGAAGTACGTCATCAACAGTGAAACGCAAGCGGAACTAGAAGGCGAATCGATACTCGAAATTGCTCGGGCCATTCACCATGCGGTCGAGCATTTGACGGTCGGCGTGATGCCACCTGCGTTGGCTGCGAAAACGACGGATGGTCGTTCCGTCTCGCTCGATACAAAACCTGGCGTGGCGAAATTGGTGGTGTTTTCAGCGTCGTGGTGTGGGCCGAGCGAACGCTTGTACCCTCACCTCCGTTACTACCGTCACCTCTACAAAGAAGACCAACTTCAGATCATTGGGGTTTACGGTGACGACCAGCAAACCGTTGAACAGCTTCAGCAAATTGGGAAAGTCAGTTGGCCTTCCATCTCACAACCAGCCTCGGATGCCATCTTCGATTTGTGGCAAGTTCGTTCGTTGCCGACGGTGTACTTGATGGATCAAGACGGCGTCATTCGATTCATTTCGTTTGGCTATCCAGGAAGTCGTCTCGATCAAGAAGTTTCGAAGTTGCTCGCCCCGACCGGCAACGAGAAGGTTGCGGGAACGCAGGCCGTTCCTCCCGTGATAATTGTGAACCCCGTGCCCCAACGAGTGGAGCTCGCGCCCCGACCTGAATCGGCACCGAAGGATGCGCCGTCATCGGAAGTTGCGTCCACACCAACAGTCGCCCCCACACCGGAAACGGCCCCCGCACGCAAAGTCGCGGTTGCTCCCAAGACTCATCTGTCTGAGAAGTTGGATGCACCAGATCGGAATCCTTTGCCAACTGAGTCGGCCAGCAGTTCCATGGGAAGTGCCGATCGAATTACGAAAGCCTACGACGAGAGTTTGGTGCATGACCCAATGCCGCTGGATCTATCTGGCGTTGTCAATTGCGGATTGGATTCGGGCAACACAGGAATGCCGCTGGATCACTTAGGTGGAGTCCCAAGGGGCGATGTCACAATGGCTGGGATCCCGTTTCAAATTTTGGACGAGTTTGTTCAATTGAAGGGCCGGTTTCGCCGCCAAGGCTATCCCAAGTCTGTCCGCGTTCCAGTTGACAAAGATTTTGATTATTTGTTCATGCTCAATGGGTGCAAACAGTGGCAAACGGAGGGGCGATCGTTCGTCGCGACCGTGACGTTTGTCTACGACGATGGCACCAAGGCACATCAGTTGTTGACATACGGTGAGCACTTGAGTGATTACTGGGTGTTCGGCGAGCCACAGGATTTACCGCATGCAGAGGTCGCTTGGACAGGAACCAATGAGGCGATCCAAAAGAAGCCAGGCTGGACTTTGACGCTGTACGCAATGCGTGTGAAGAACCCGCGTCCGGAACAGACGGTCAGGGAAGTGATTTACGAATCCAACCTAGCGGGCGCGATTGCTCCGTTTGCCGTCGCAATGACAGTTGCCAACTACGACTGACTCAGTTCGGCTTGCCGGAGAGCTTCCACCAAATCGGAAATTTGTTTCAGGTTCAGTTCTTCGGCGCGAGCGGTCTCGCCGTGCCCCAGACGCCCGAGGATCTCGTCGATTGTCGGTTTGTCCAAGCGGCCTTTCATCGCGCTGATCACAACGCTTCGCAAAAACTTGCGTCGATGAAAGAACAAGGCCCGAACGGTTTGATGGAAGTACTTGAGGTCCGGAATCGCGTTGCGGCGTTCGTGATCGACGTCCAGTCGCACGATTGCCGAGTCGACTTTGGGACGTGGCCAGAACACCGAGGGCGGCAGGATGCGGACGATCTCGGCGCGGCAGGTGGCTTGAATCCAAACGCTGAGCGCGCCGTAGTCCTTCGAACCTGGACCAGCGACCATACGCTCGCCGAGTTCCTTTTGAATGGTGACCACGATGCGGTCTGGCGGCGGGTCTTGGTGCAGCAGGTTGCTGACGATTGGCGTTGCGACGTTGTATGGCAAGTTCGCGACCAACATGAATTTGCTGTCGTCAGGCAAACGCGATTTGGCATCGCGAATTGATTCCATGATGTCATCACGGAACGTGCTTTTATTCTTGAGCGCATCGCCTTGGATCATCTTCACGTGCGGGAACGGAGCCAGTTCCTCCGACGCGAGCTGAAACAGGTTTTGGTCGATTTCGACCGTGAGGATCGCGCCCGCTTGAGCCGCCATGATGGATGTCAGCGAACCGACTCCAGTTCCAATTTCCAACACGATGTCGTGCGGTTCGATATCGGCTGAACGAGCAATCAGTTCGACCAGGTTCAAGTCGATCAAAAAGTTCTGACCGTACTTGGACACGGGGCGCAGTCCAGCGGCGGTCAAGCGTTTGGACAGGTACGTCGCGGTTTGCCGTGAGCCGCGAGAAGCGTTGTTCGAACGCGCTGGAGGTTGAGACGGTGCGACGGGAGGAGTGGGATCGATTTCGTCACTCATGATTGCGGGCTCCAGGGTGTGTTAGTGGGGGACGCGGGGTTGCTTGCGTCGGCCTGGTCGTTGGCATTTCCGAACAGCAATGTTCGTTGCACATACTTGGCCAACAAGTCCGTTTCCAGATTGATGCGGTCTCCGACCTGGCGGCCTCCCAGTGTGGTGGCGTCGAGCGTGTGTGGAATCAGCGCGACTGTGAAGTAGTCTTCTCCGACATCGACGACCGTCAGGCTGATGCCGTCAACGGCAATGCTTCCCTTGGCAACGATCTGTTGTGCGAAGGGAGCGGGGACGGAGAACTTCAAGTTCGCCCATGGCGGGTCGTCGATTCGTTCGATCAATTGGCCGACGCAGTCGACGTGGCCAGTAACGTAGTGGCCGCCCATGCGATCGCCCACGGCCAGCGACCGTTCCAGGTTGACGGTGGATCCGGTCGAGAGTTCGCCGAGATTGGTTCGACTGAGCGTTTCTTCCCCCGCTTCGAAGGCCAAGTCGTCCCCATCGATTTCGACGACGGTCAGGCAGCAACCGTTGATCGCGATGCTGTCGCCCAGCTTCACATCCCGAGCTGGATCTGTGTCCCGGAAGGAGGGGGCGGCGATCACCAGACGCTTGCCCGGTGGTTGTTCCACGACGGCAGAAAGTTGACCAACGGATTCGACGAGACCGGTGAACATGACAGAGAAATGAGAGGAAGGTGGCGGATGGCGGACAAAAGGACTCAAAACCAGGCCGAAACACAGGGAATCGGTGCCGGGTGGTCAGTTTCCCAGGCATTGGACAGAATACCGCCCGATCGGACAACATCCGCCTTTTTCGAATCAAATTTTACGGCCCTCTTCTGAGCCGAATTCCGTTCCCCCCTCAATCCCATAGTGAACTCATGACACTGATCGAATCGATTCACGCTCGGCAAATCTTGGACAGCCGCGGCAACCCAACCGTCGAATGCGAAGTCACATTGATGGACGGTGCCGCCGGTCGCGCTGCCGTGCCCAGCGGAGCCAGCACCGGGATGCACGAAGCCTGGGAACTGCGAGACGGCGACAAGTCCGTCTTCATGGGCAAAGGCGTCACGACCGCTGTCAAAAACGTCAACACGAAGATCGCCGATGCGTTGGAAGGCATGGACGCAACCGATCAAGCCGCGGTTGACCAAGCGATGATCGAATTGGACGGCACTGCCAACAAAAAAGAACTCGGTGCCAACGCGATCCTCGGCGTTTCGCTGGCCGTCGCTCACGCGGCTGCCGCTTCGACCAACCAGCCTTTGTTCCGCTACCTCGGTGGTGCTGGCGCTCGCATGTTGCCCGCTCCGATGATGAACATCATTAACGGTGGTGAGCACGCCGACAACGGTGTCGACATCCAAGAGTTCATGGTCATGCCATTGGGCTTTGAACGCTTCAGCGATGCGCTGCGCTGCGGAACTGAAATCTTCCACAACCTGAAAAAGGTCTTGTCGGAAAAGGGTTACAGCACCGCGGTTGGCGATGAAGGCGGTTTCGCGCCTGACTTGAAGAGCAACCAAGAGGCTCTCGATGTGATCATGACTGCGATCGACAAAGCTGGCTACAAAGCTGGCGAACAAGTCTGGATCGCTTTGGACGCGGCATCGACTGAGTTCTACGACAAGTCATCCGGCAAGTACTCGTTGGACAACAACCAAATGTCCGGCGATGAAATGGTCGACTTCTTGGCCGGTTGGTGCGAGAAGTACCCGATCTGCAGCATCGAAGACGGATGCGATGAAGACGACTGGGAAACTTGGAAGAAACTGACCACCAAGATCGGCGACAAGGTTCAACTGGTGGGCGATGACTTGTTCGTCACCAACGTCGAGCGTCTGCAACGCGGTATCGACGAAGGGATCGCCAACAGCATCTTGATCAAGGTCAACCAAATCGGAACGATGACCGAAACCATCGACGCGATCCAGCTCGCTCATCGCAATGGTTACACCTCGATCAGCAGTCACCGCAGTGGTGAAACCGAAGATTCGACGATCGCTGACTTGGCCGTTGCCATGTCGACTGGGCAAATCAAGACTGGGTCGGCAAGTCGCAGTGACCGGATGGCCAAGTACAACCAATTGCTCCGCATCGAAGAATTGTTGGGCGATGCTGCACAGTACGGCGGCCCATTGTTCGCCAAGCGAATCACCGGCTGATCGCCGAATTCACGATGAAACGATTCAGCAAGCGGAGTCCCAGTGGCTCCGCTTTTTTGTTGGATCGATCACAAACCGTTTTGAGGCTCGATGACCGTACGATGGATTTCCAGGTCCGTCGAAACCAACGGTTCCCGCCGCCCGCAACCCTATTCCGCTTCGCTGGGCCCCGTCAGGCCGATCGCCTCGTCCACGATCAGTGTCGGGATCCCGCCACGGATCGGGTACAAACGGTCGCCCTGAGAATTGACCAACCCGCCTTCGATTGGAGCTGTCACACGTTCATCCAATTGATCTCGCGCCGTGCCGTCAGCAATCGCTTGATTGACCCTCTGGATGAGGGGATCGTCAGCCAAAGTGAGCTGACCACCGTTTGTTGGACAACGCAGAATAGGCAAAATATCCGGGGTGATCATGGAGGGCTTCTCGGGGTTTCAAAAGTTTGACTTCAAACGCGGCGAGCGTCTCACCGAATCCTAACGTCGGCAAACTACTTTTCTTGGGGCGGCCTTGCCATGCCCGATCCCACCTGCAGACGAAGGATTGTCATGCGGAATTCCAATCGGACGAACAAGTTCACTGTTGGTTTCTTGGTCGCGGGGGCATCGTTGTCCCTGGCAACCGCAGTTTCGGCACAGGACGGGGGCGAATTGCACGCCGATCCCGCCACTGGGATTGTGTACCGGAAGCAAATTCGCCAGGTCCAGCGTCCGGTCAGCGAAGTCCAAATGAAGACTCGCGAGCAAACCGTTTACACGCCCAAAACGGTGGTTGAGACCAAACCCGTCGCTCGCACATCTTACGTCCCCGTGACCACAATGATGCTGCGTCCGCACTTGGAAGGTCGTTGGAATCCGTTCCGCCAACCCACCGTGGCCTACCGGCACGTTCCTGAAACCCGTTGGGAAGCTCGCTCGGAGGTCTTTCACCAGACTGAAACCCGTGTGAAATGGGAACCCGAGACCAAGCTTGTTCAAGTCCCTGAACGGACGTTGCGGATGCAGAACGATCAAGTCGTCCAGTACGAGCCAGTCGGCAAATTGGCGACGCAAGCACAATCGCTGGCATCAACCACCAATATTCGTCCCGAGATCGCGTCGCGTCTGCGTCCGATTGATGCCAACGCACCGATCCAACCCATCACGACGGGAGCGGACCAGGCCGCTGCCGCCTCGCTGGCAACAAGAGAACGCCCGCGTTCATCGCTGCAATCGGGCATGCGGGCCACCGAACTAGCCCCATCCAACCAAACCATCTACGGCCCACCCACCACAGGAACCACCGTCGCCGGCTTGCCAGTCATCAGCGTCTGGCGGTGAGAAATTGGGAGTTGTTCTGCGTCGGTCTATAGCTGATCTCCGGGCCTAAGCACGTCGGCAGGTGTGATTGGGTGAAATTGGCGTTTGATTTGCAGCGTTGAGTCAGTGGGAACCCTTTGGATTTGCTAGCAAATCGCCTGGTGGTCAGGCGGCAATGTATGGTGGAGTTCTCCCGACAACCACGGG
>NZ_JBICHO010000026.1:0-2951 GCF_043100905.1 Rhodopirellula sp. JB055
CGCACGTTGGCCGCGGCAAACCTGGAGCGCTTCGCACCCGCCGCCGAACAAGCCGCCGCGGTGCGTCTCGATGAGCTTGATCGGGAGCGGAGCGAAAAAACGTCTCGCAGCGTCAACGCTCGCAGCGGTTCAGCACCGACCGCGATTGATGAGCCACAGAACCGAGAACGTGCGTCAGCGAGGCACACAGGACGCCAAACACAAGACGCGACAAGACGCCCCCAAGCCCGCACTCAAAATCGCGGATTGTTCCAAAGGATCCCGTCGGGCAACCGTGGGATCAGAGCGTTTGATCGGAGGCGTGCGGAGTTGGTGGAAGCGTTGGCGAGGTGATCTCGACCACAGCCCAAGAGATCCAAGTTATTTTCAATCGAAGCAGACAACAGTTACCCCAAGCGAGATTCAACAATGGCAAAGAAACGAAACATTCCCAAACGCCGCAAGCCAACAGTCACCGGCGAACAGCATGATCTGATCCGTGTCGTCGTCATCGATGAAGACGGGAACGAAAAAGAGCAGCTGGTGACCCAGGCGGAGCTGTCGGAGATCAAACGACCAACTGAACATCTCCATCAAGAGCTTGAACCCGAAGATGAAGCCGTTGCCCGGTTCACGTTCAGGGAGGTGGGCCGACTGATCCAACCCACCTACGAACAGTGGGAGAATGGATTCTTGCGTGAGCGTGACCCGCAAAAGGAGCTAGGTTTCTGGCTGCTGATTGCTGCGTTCGTCCAAGCCAGGGGCTATGACGACAAGGAGCGTTTTGCCATTGCTGGCGATGTTTGCTCAGGAAACACTAGCCCGAAACTGGGGCGTGAGATCAACAAGTTCGTGGAGCAGTTGGACGTCGAGGCTTTTCTCGCCGAGATAGCCGAAGGCCAGCAAGATGAACCGTGAAGTTCTTGACCGCTACCGGGAAGCCATCGTGCAAGCAGCCGAGGCCGAAAAAGCGTTGATTGATTGCCGCGCTCGTTTGGCGATCATCGAAAAGGAAATCGAGTTGAGCGGGAAGGCATCTGACACGCCGCCCAAGACGATGACCGAGCGGTTCATCGACGACAATCGCGACAAGCTGGAACCCGACGACATCGAGTTTCTTTCAGAGAAGCACCGCGGAGCCAAAGAGGTGGTTCGCTATTCGGGAATCTCGGAGTCAACGCTCAGGCGCATGGTCGATGCCGAGAAGATCGAAGCACGACGTACAGACGCAGGGCACCGTCGCTACAACACGGTGTCGGTGGTCCGGTACTTGATCACCGAGAGGGATGGGCCGAGCGCTTGACCGGAACGCGACGTTTGCGGGGGTGATTGGCGGCGACTTGAATTTCACAACCGCTACAACCACAAGAGCCGTTTACAACCGATTAGAGCGTTTTGGACGCACTGCTCTAAGTGCTGAAACGTCGTGTTTTAGGCGTTTCTGGCGTTTTGGTCGCCCGTTAGGAATGCGCTGCTCTATCCAGCTGAGCTACGAGGGCGTGTGGGTGGTGTTTCGGGGCTTGAGTTTACGTTGCTGTTCGTGGAGGTGGAAGATCGTTTGTGCCGGCGACTTGGACGCTGCAACTTTCTCTGAGAAGGTCTCAGGGAAAGCAGATCGCCGGACGGGTGAGTTCTATTCGGTCGTCTTCGATCGTGAGCATTGACTCGATTTCCAGACTGCCGTAACGCGAGAAACCGGTGTGGACGATGAGGTTGTCGGCCATCTCTGCCACTCCGTCGTGGTGAGTATGCCCACACAGGACAACGTGCTTTCGCTGAGGGGCTTGTTCGGCCGCGGTTCGAAGAACTCGGCCGAGCTGCCCGCAGACGAAGAAGGGGGCCCAGTTGTCGTCCGTCGTTTTGCCTTCGTACCAACACGCTTCGCGGAATGGTGGCACGTGCGTTGCGATCAAGACTTGCGTGATCTCGTCGGGGAGATTGCGGAGTTTCGCGGCCACCCGGTCCGCAGCGGCTTTGCCCTCAGCGTTCAACAACGATTGCCAAGTCTCAGGAGGACTAAGCCGAAAGTCTTCGATCAATTGGAAGTCGTTCAGCCGAACAATGGAGCCTGCGTAATCGCCTTCCGTTGCATCGCCCCAGCCGTCCTCGCCAATCAAAGCGGTTGACGCATTGAGCGACAACGCGGGATGGTCGGTGAGATAATTCAGTTGCGGAACGTCTCGGCAAAGAGCAATCAGATCACGCCGCGTCGACGCGATCGATTTGCCGTAGAAATCGTGGTTGCCGAGCACGAAATGGATTGGCCGATTCAGGGTCTCGGCCAGGCATCGCAGTTGGTACGCAACATCGTCACCCTCGGACAAATCGCCGGTGATCAGGATCGCGTCTGGATCCAGGTCCAGCAGCTTTGCAGCCCACGATTGCCAAACATCCAGTTTGGCATGATCAAAGTGTGGGTCGGTGATCCACGCAATTCGGCGAACAGGCTGGTTCAAGGAGACTTTGCAACAACTTGGGAAAGACGAAACCTCAGGCGGTGGCGGTGGCACCAGCGGCTTCGGCCAAGGCTTCCGCTTTGTCCGTTTTCTCCCAAGTGAAGCCATCGCCTTCACGTCCGAAGTGGCCACCGGCGGTGGTTTCAACGAACACGGGACGACGCAGTTGCAGGTGATCGATGATGCCACCGGGAGTCAGCGGGAAGTGTTCACGGATCAGTTCGCAAAGTTTTGCATCGTCGATCGTGCCGGTGCCTTCGGTGTCGACGTGGACGCTGACCGGTGCGGTCACGCCGATCGCGTAAGCCAATTGAACTTCGCAACGTTCGGCAAGGCCAGCGGCGACGATGTTCTTGGCAACATAGCGAGCCATGTAAGCAGCACTGCGGTCGACCTTGGTCGAGTCCTTGCCACTGAAGGCACCGCCACCGTGACGGCCCCAACCGCCGTAGGTGTCGACGATGATCTTGCGGCCGGTCAAACCGCAATCGCCGTGAGGTCCACCGATGATGAACT
>NZ_JBICHO010000027.1:0-3534 GCF_043100905.1 Rhodopirellula sp. JB055
CACCGTAGTCACTGGTGTGATAGATGTGGTCACCGAGGATCAGAGGCGTCGGAATGGTTGCCACTTTGTTGCCGGACAAGGGATTCTCAAACAGCTTTTCACCGGACTGACAATCAAACGCGACCACGCCGATGCTGCTGGCGGTGACGTAGTAATTGGTACCGCCCAGTGATCCCTTCATGGCGGACACGTAGTGGGCCGGCGCGTCGACGCCTTTGGATTGCCACAGCAATTTGCCGGTGCGACGATCCAGGGCGATCATGAAGTTACCGCCACCCGGTGTGACCACCACGCGATCGCCATCGATCAGCACGGACTCGCTGTATCCCCATTTGGGAATCCCGCCACCGTAGTCGGCGACCAAGTCGACCGACCACAGCTTGCCCCCGTCTTGGCGTCGCAAGGCCGAGACCACCCCGACGTCGGACAAGACGAAGACCTGGTCCCCATCGACGGTCGGAGTGCTGCGTGGACCGCCACCCCAACCGGTGTTGTAGTCGTCGCCGGTCCCTGCACGCGACACGGGAACTTGCCAGATCGACCGTCCCGTTTTGGCATCGACGCAAATCGCGTAGCAGTTCTGCTCGTCCGATCCCATGGAAAACAGCTTGCCGTCGACAATCGCGGTGCTGCTGTACCCACGTCCGGCCGTGGAGATCGACCACTTCAGCTTCGGTCCACCATCCGGCCAAGTCTGCAACAAACTTTGCTCGGCTGCCTTGCCGTCCCGGGCGGGACCTCGCCACTGGGGCCAATCCGCATCGCCCGCCAGCAAACTGGCTCCTAGCAGCGTGGAGCCGAGGACCAAAGAAGTGGCAGCAATTCGTTTCACCTTTGCCAAGATCGGCCGAGCAGTTTCGAATGAGGGCAGGATACAAAGTCGACGAAGCATGGTGGATCGTTCCGGAGTGGTGTGAAGGCGGGGAAGGTCGGAACTTTTGGTGAAGTTCCGCCCTGGCACTTTAGCAAACCACCCCACAGGATCCAAGCAAGTCGCTGGGAGGTCACGGAATCTGGAAATGCTCAGGGCATCCTTGGTTGCAACCAGTGGTTCTGTTTTGCAAACCCAGGTTTTGTAAGAACTTAAGAAGTTGGTCGAATCTCGTCGTTGAACTCAGAATCTGCCCCATTTGGGTGCTGAAAATGACATGATTGACCACTCCACTGCGATCTTTCGCCGATCCCGGTTGAGGCGGGCGATCAACCAACCGGGGAAACTGGATTAAACTGACAGACACCGCGTTCCTGCCGAGAGATTTCTGTTGAACCCATCGCCATCCGATTCGCCGTCTTCGGACACCACCACCGCTTTGGTGATCGCTTCTAAACAGGGCGACAACGAAGCGTTGGGGCAATTGCTGCTGCGCTATCGGGGATACCTGTTGATGCTGGCGCATCGTTACCTCAGTGATCAGCTTCGTCGGCGAATTGATCCCGCCGATTTGGTGCAGGTCACGTTCTTGGAAGCGAAACGAGACCTGCATGCTTTTCGAGGGGAATCCTCGGGCGAATTTGCTGGCTGGTTGAGAGGCATGCTGAAAAACAATGTTGCCTCGGCAGTCGCACATCACGTGATGACACAGAAGCGATCGACCAAGAAAGAAGTGCACGCCGGTGGAGGCGGTAACGACGGCAGCCAACCCGACAACTGGATCGCACAGATGCCTGGTGCGAAGACCAGTCCGAGCGGTGTCGCCGTTCGGCAAGAGGCGGTCAGCGCGATGATGCAAGCACTGCATGAACTGCCGGAAACGCAGGCCGAAGCGATTCGGCTGCGGTACATGGAAGGCCTGTCGTTGAAAGAGATCGTCGATCGAATGGACAAAAGCGAAACCGCGGTCGCCGGTCTGCTCAAGCGAGGCTTGAAAAAGCTTCGAACGATTTTGGACACCGATAGCAGTCCTTGGTGGAAGACCTGATGCCCGAAACCAACGACGACGGTTTGGATGAGATCTTCGCGTTGTACCTGTCCGCTTGCGACACGGGAGAACTGACTTCACGAGATGACTTTCTGAAGCAGCATCCGGAACACGCCGATCAACTGCGCGAATTGATGGACGCCGCCGATTTGATCGGCACCTTTTCGATGGCCGGATCGGCTTCCGAAGATACATCGCATCCGTGGACGGAACCCATCATCTTGCCACCTGACGTCGATGGCGAGGAAGTGGACTCGCGTTTGGCATCCACGGCCAGTCGGATCGATGTGCGAACGGACCTGGCCGATACGATCGGAATTGGCAAACCTGTTTCGGACGCGAACCTGGGCGAACATTCCAATGTGGACCCCCATCTGACACTGCCCATGGCCAATCGCTCCCAAGGCGATTCCGGGCCGTCGTTGCCGTTCGATCTGGGTGACTACCAACTGCTCAAAGTCTTGGGCGTCGGTGGGATGGGCGTGGTGTACTTGGCCAAGCAGCGAGACTTGGATCGGTTGGTCGCTGTGAAGATGATCCGCAGTGGCATGTTGGCAGGGCAAGACGAGGTCAAACGTTTCTACACCGAAGCCAAAGCTGCTGCGAAACTCAAACACCCCAACATCGTCGCGGTCCACCAATTCGGACGACGCGCCGGTCATCACTTTTTCTCGATGCAGTACGTCGAAGGCGAAGACCTGCAAAAGGTGCTCGCCAAAGGTCCGTTGCCGTCTCGACGGGCGGCTGAAATCGTTCGCGATGTAGCGCAGGCAATCCATCATGCTCACAGTCGCGGGGTGCTGCACCGCGACCTCAAACCGGGCAACGTCCTGATCGATCCATCCGGACAAGTCCATGTGACGGACTTTGGGCTGGCCAAACACACCGATGCGGACAGCAGCGTGACCGGCAGCGGGGCCGCAGTTGGAACGCCACACTACATGGCACCCGAGCAAGCCCTCGGACACAGCGACCGGGTGACGCATCACAGCGACATCTATTCCCTCGGTGCGATTCTGTTTGCGTGCGTGACGACTCGCCCACCGATCGTCGGCGACACGGTGATGCAAACACTGTTGAAAGTCGCGCATCAACCCGCACCCAATCTGCGATCCGTTTGTCCTCAAGCGGAATCGGATTTGGAGGTGATCGTCGCCAAGTGCTTGGAAAAGCAGCCCAAGGATCGCTACAAAACGGCCAAGAACTTAGCCGATGATTTGAATCGTTTCTTGTGCGGCCAAACCATTCATGCCCGCTCGCGGAGTCGAGTCCGAAAGGTCATCGATTGGTTCGGGCAAGTTCCCGTGGTCGCTGCGGTCACCGGACGCCAAACCTCCGGTGCAGCCATTGGACAACGGCGATTTCAGAATGGAATTCTATCCGCTGCGATCATCCTGCCGTTGCTGTTGTTGGCCGGGTTGATATGGCAACAGCGTCTCAACAACGCGATGCCCACTCGAATTCGAATTGCGGGAGGGCTTCCGGGCGGCCTCCCCAGCGCGGCCTTGAACGCCTCCGCCGCGTGCTGCCGTTCCCGGTCCGTGGTGGTCACGACGTAAGGGTGGTCGAGCATCAGCGTGCCCTCGTCCGGCATGAGGCTCACGATCGGGTTGGG
>NZ_JBICHO010000028.1:0-9150 GCF_043100905.1 Rhodopirellula sp. JB055
TCAGCCTCCTCACTCCGCCGAAGCGCGTTTGGGCAGCACCCAATTCGGACGCGGGAAGTGGCACGTGTAGCCGTTGGGGACTTTCTCAAGGTAGTCCTGATGTTCGGGTTCGGCTTCCCAAAAATCGCTCACGGGTTCCACCTCCGTGACCACCTTTCCAGGCCACAACCCCGACGCGTTGACATCCGCGATGGTGTTCAGCGCGGTCTGCTTCTGCTGTTCATCGACATAGTAAATCGCAGAACGGTATGACGGACCGCGATCGTTGCCCTGACGGTTCGGCGTCGTTGGATCATGGATCTGAAAGAAGAACTCCAGCAACTGACGGTAGCTCGTCTGCTCCGGATCAAACAGAATCTCGATCCCTTCGGCGTGGTTGCCATGATTGCGATACGTCGCGTTGGGAACCTCTCCGCCGGTGTAGCCCACCCGGGTCGATTCAACGCCAGGCAACTTGCGAATCAAATCCTGCATGCCCCAGAAACATCCACCCGCTAAAACCGCTCGCTCTGTCATGATTCTTCTCCCTGGAATCTCATCGGATGTGGCACTGGCTAACCGCCTGCGTTGGTTCCTTCACACACAGTGAGCCGACGCCACGTTCAATTTGTCGTTCTATTTACCAATGCAAAACCGGCCGAACACGCGGTCCAGAATATCATCGGTGTAGACCTGGCCGGTCACTTCACCAATCGCCTCCACGGCAAGACGCATCTCAGCGGCCACCAGTTCATGCCCGGCCATCTGCTCGGTCCACTGGATCGCTTGCGCCAAGTGATCGATCGAGGCAGCCAACGAATCCTGGCACCGTGCCGCCGTACCAATCACGTTGCCTGTCTCGCCGGCATCACGTTGCTCTGCGAAATCGACCAGTCTTTCAATCAGGGCATCCACACCGACTCCCGACTCGCTGCTGACGGCCAAATCCGCCTGCATCGAATCACCGCTCCAATCCTCCGGCATCAAATCCCGTTTGGTTGCCACACAAATCAATTCCGCCGACCGCTTGGCATCGGGCAACATCGCATTGGGACCTTTCAAGGAACCAAAATCATCACCCAACGTCGCGTCCTTGCACCAGACATGCACGTCCGCACCTTCAGCCGCTTCAGCCGCTTGCCGTTGGGCTTCCTGAGAGATCGGTGCCTCCGGATCGGACTCCTCACGCGATTCCAGTCCCGCTGTGTCGATCAACTGAAACGAGTGACCGCCCCAGCTCGATTCCACCGTGACCAGATCGCGTGTCGTTCCGGCTTGGTCGGTCACAATCGCCGAGTCGGTGCGTGACAAAACATTGATCAGTCGACTCTTGCCGGCATTGGGCAGCCCTCGCAACACAACTCGAATCGTTGGCGTGGCTCCCCCGCGATCGCTCAATTGCGAACGCGTTTGTGCCAGCAGTGAGCGGAGTTCATTCAGTCGGCCAACCAAGACTTCGTCCGAGATGAACTCGATGTCTTCATCCACAAAATCCAATCCGGCTTCGACATCGGCCAACAAATCCAACAAAGTTGAACGAGCCGATTGCAGCGGCCGCGAAAGATTGCCTGCCAACTGCGAGAGCGCCTGATCCAAAGCGCCGCGATCCTCCGCCTCGATCACACCGAGCACCGCCTCGGCTTGCGTCAGATCCAAACGCCCGGCCAAAAACGAACGCATCGTGAATTCGCCCGGACGTGCCGCCCTGGCCCCAGCCCGTATGGCAGCGTCCAAACTCGATTGCAACAACGGCGGCGAACCAACCAGATGCAGTTCCGCTGAAGGTTGACCGGTGTAACTCCGCTGAGTCGGCCAGACCATCACATCGATATCGATGGCACCGAGCGGTTCCCCGAGAGCCAGCGTCTTGGACGTGCGAAACGGACGCCGGCCGATCAATTCGGCCGAGTCAAGAATCTGCATCCGACACAACACATCGACGCAGTCATGCCCCGACAACCGAACGATCCCGCGAGGAGCGGGCGTCATCGGCGACGCAATCGCGGCGATGGTGTCATCGGCTTCTGACGTCACCGGGTTGCCATGCCCACAGTGGCGGGATCCGCATTCACGCCGTGGTTACCCAATGACGTTGCGGTCGCTGACACCGAAGAACCGGAACCTCGTGCTACCTTCGTTCCCGATCCATCGACGCTTGGCCCGGCGTCTTCCAACGCATCCAATACCATCTGCTGGGACACCAAATCTCGCAACACAATCGGTTCGGCGGGCGACTTTCCTGGGTAGATCGCCAACACCGGAATCGATCGGCTTTGCAGTTCTTTCAGCTTCGCTTCGATCTCAGGATCTTGGTCCGTCCAATCCGCGAGCATCGGCACCGCGTCCAACTCTTCGATCAACTTGCGAGTCGGTTCGGTGTTGAGTGCAACGTTGTAGTTGACGATGCAGTTCACACACCACTTGGCGGTGAAGTCGATCATCACCGTGCGGCCTTCGGCCTGATACTCTTTCAACTTGGCTTCGTCATAAGGCTGCCACGCGATGGTCTTCACTCCGGCGGCTGGCTCCGGTGCCGGGCCCAACCAATGGAAAGCAGCGACGCCGATCACGATGGCCGACGCCACGCCACCCGACCACGCATACAATCGCGATGGCAGGCTGCTCCAACTGGGAACCTTGCCGATGATCCAGCAACCAAACCAGACACCGATCAAAGCCACGAACACGGGCAACTTGTCGCCGTCACTGAACTGATTGAAGAAGAACGCGACCGTCCCAAGAAACAAGAACGCCAAGAATTCCTTCAGCGTTTCCATCCAGGTGCCAGGCTTTGGCAACCAAGCCACAAGCGATGGCCAGATGCCAATCATCAGATAAGGGAGCGCCATCCCGACGCCAACGATCATGATGACCGCGACCGTTTGCAAACTGGTCAACGCGAACGTCAACCCCAGGATGCCACCCAGCAACGGACCGCTGCAGGGAGTCGCCAACACAGTTGCGAAAATGCCTTTGAAGAACGCACCGGTGTAACCTTCGCGTTGCTGCAATGCCTGCGAGGTCTTGCCAGCCGCCATGCCCGGAGCAGGAATCTCCCAAACGCCCAAGTAACTGAGGGCCATCGCGAACATCAGCAACGTCAGCCCCAAGCGGACGGGGAAGTATGTGAATTGTTGGCCCCAATTGAATGACAACAGCACCGCAAGCGCCGTCAGCACAGCAAACACCGACAAGATGCCGAGAGCGTAGACCACATTGAGAAAGAAAATTCGTTTGCGGTCTTCGCCGGCTTGCTGAACGAAACTCATCACCTTCAGCCCGACGACCGGCAACACGCAAGGCATGAAGTTCAGGATCACTCCGCCGATGAAGGCGAACAACAGCGTCGTGCCAAAGGCGGTGCCAGCGTTCTCCGTGTCTTCCAACACAGCATCGGCTTCGGGGGCCTCGGAGGTCACACCATGGCCGCCTCCACTCGCACCTGGACCGCTGGCTGCTCCGGTCGCCATCGCGATCTTGGCCGTGGCCTCTGTTTCAGGATTGGTTGCCGGTTTGGGCTGAGCACTCGCGTTCAAGGCAGCCGACACATCTTTGTCGACCCACTGAAGCGTGGCTGCATCGTCCAACACCAACATGCGTTTCTTCGCTGCCAACGTCATTGTCTTCGGTTCCGATTTCTCGGGCGCCGACGGGACCACGTTGATCACGGTCTCAAACCCAATCGCTTTGGGCTGTTGGCAACTGTCGTCCGTGCAAGCTTGATAGGCGATCCCACCGGCCAGTTTGTGTTCGCCCGGCGCCGCATCGGCGGGGATCGACACGGGGATCGTCCAAGTCACATTGCCATCGTGATAAGTCACACCGGGCAACAAGGCATAATCAATCGATCGCGACTTCGTTTGAGGTGCACCAACCTTCAACTTCGATTTCTCGCTGACCACAAAGTTCGTCTTGGATTGCTCGTCGTTCACGGCCGACGTGTAAACGTGATACCCCGAATCAGGAATCGCGGTGAAGCGGAGCGTGCCGGTTTGACCGGGTTCCAATTCCGGCGTCAAGTTGATCGCTTCCCATCGCACGACGTAGTCGTCATCGCGAAAAGCGTTCTTGGGATTGATCGGGTGAGCCTTCAAACCCGCGGGGTCATCCGACTTCGTCGACGCCATCGTGTGCTTGGTGGGCGACGCATCCGAAGCGGGAACCTCGCCTGTGAACTTGGCGGTCAGGGTCTCGTTGATTGGCATGCAGGCACCGCCAGTCAAACACGTCAACGCGTCCAGACGAATCTTCAAATCGCCCAACTGAGACACAGACGCTCCCTCCGCCAATTTCGCAGTGGCGGTGAAGTTGACTTCGTCTTCGAACTCTTCCACGGTGATCCCGCCAAAGTCTTGCGAGACGCTTCGCAGCGGTTCCCGATCGCTCTTCCACTCGCTGGCAAGTTTCACAGAGTCCGCACCCACCAAACTCAACTTGGTTGGCTTCGGTCCGCCTTTGGGCTGAGTCGTGGAATACAAATGCCACTTCGGCTGAAGTTTGACTTGAACGCGAATCTCGATCTCACCGTCGGCCGTGGCCGAGTAGGTCGCTGTCGCATCCGCTGGATCGTCCGTTTGCAACGCTGCGTTCCCATCCGCCGCGAAATCGTCCAGCGAGAATTCGGAGAACAAATCGGCCGCGCCAGGATTGTCCGCACGCACCGGCACCACAGCCGTGACAGCCAACCATGCCGCAAACAGAACAACACCAGGAACACACACTTTCCGAGCAAACCCGGGTTGATAACTGCGATCC
Organism: Rhodopirellula sp. JB055; assembly: GCF_043100905.1. NCBI lineage: Bacteria > Pseudomonadati > Planctomycetota > Planctomycetia > Pirellulales > Pirellulaceae > Rhodopirellula > Rhodopirellula sp. JB055. The sequence goes on from NZ_JBICHO010000028.1 coordinate 4,735, forward strand.
ATCGAAAACATCCTCCGACGAGATAATTCAATGAGATGAGAAGACATCGAACCCCATTCGTTCGACTGAAATCAGTCCCGTAGCTTAACAAAAGTGGCAAACTGAATCGATCAAACCGGAAATTCGGTTCGACAGAGCCTCGGGAGACGAGAAAAACACCCGCCGCCTCAGCCCGATCCAATCCACCCAATTCGCCATTCCCACCCACGCGTTCAAACGAAGCAGAGTCTCGCCCAGGGCAAGCTCTTCCGGTGTCGGGCTCTTAACAAAGAATGAGCGCGCCCTGGGACCATCCGCCAATCCCTGCTCGTGATTTGCGGAAGCAATTCGGTTGTATCCCTCCACCGCCCACCCCAGACGAGTGGTTGCCGATTGCTGTTCCAACTGAACCGGAAAACTACCCGCCCAGCGAACCAGGTCCACCACCGGGCAATCCCAGTCCATCGCGTCGTGATCAATGATGCCCGTCACACGTTCACGCGACGTGTCAAACAGAATGTGCTCCCGATGGATGTCGCGAAGCACCCAAGCCTGTCGCCAAGCTGCCGGCGCGGTCTGCAGGTGCTGCTGCAACTCCGAAGTCAGCAGGCGATGGATGGTGTCACCCTGCGAAACCATTCGTTCCGTCGCCGACATCATTCGCTGAGCCAACTTCTGATAGCCGCTCTGATTTCTCTGAAGGCAAAAGGAGTCCCCGCCACGATCGAGGACGCATCGTTCCAACAACGCGCACCACTGCGCGGTCGTGCTTGGCAACCGCTCTCGCAGCAAACTCCCGGAGGACAACCATGGCCTCAGTTCTTGAAGTCGCTGCAGCCGATCCCGAAAGCAACGCGGAAGCTCGCCGGAGCAAGCAACCGGCGCCGGCAAAGTGCTCAACCTCGCATGCAATCGTGCGATCGCTTCGCCGCCAAGCACCAAAGCTCGCGGGCCGGTCAGAGCATCGATGGCTTCACTGTCATCGCAGGCCTTCCCATCCACCCACGCAGTGCACTGCCAATGTCGACCTTGCTCCGAAACAATCCAACGACCATCCGCGGTGGGAATTGGTGCCGCCAGCAAACCCGAATTCAACGGGCGCGGAGAATCTCGCCCCACATTCGCGGCATCCAAATGAGTTGAAGAGATGTCAGTGCTGACTGGCGCGTCCAGCCTGATCCGATTGGGAACGTCATCCAAGTCGGGAACGTCACTCCAAGCGTCAGGTGGCTCTGCCATCGCTTTGGCGAGCTCACCGGCCACCTCATGCCAGCGAGCCACCGACTGCCCTTCGGGCGAAACCTTCAACGCAAAAGAAATGGGGGTCGCGGCGAGACGAATCCGATGCACCCGCCCGCCGCTGAACCCGGAGTCGCACGAATCAATGCTCAACGACGCTGCGTCTGGAAACCAGAGTCGGGCGATTCGTGAAACGTCCAAAACGAAGCTACTTCTCAGCCAGGAATGACATGATGGATTGTTCAGGGACTGGCAATTTTAGCAGCGGAGCAAACTCAGCGGTCAGCTCATCCACTTCGGTCATGCATTCATCCAACGACTCAACGCTCATTCCTGACAGCCGCTTGCAAGCGTTCGTGAATTTGTCTTGCTCGTGCCACTCCTTTTCGCTGCACGATGGAAGCAGCGACGCAAGCGCGACACAGGCGGCACCGCGAGCCCCATCGCCCATTTCCAGCAATTGTTCGATCTCGGTGTGCTTGGCAATCAAACCCACAAACTCTTCGGGAAGCTTCCAACGGGTCGCCAAAATCGCTGCGGCGTCCGCATGGTTCCAACCAAACATCTCTTGCTCCAACCCGCTCAGGCGTTTGCCTTCCGCGGCTCGTTTCTCGACCAACGCTTCGTATTCAGTCGGCAGCTCTTTCAGCAACAACGGGATCGCCATGTCTTGCAACAAAGCTCCTGCAAACAAATCTTCGGCTGAATCCAACTTCAACAACCGGCCCATCTTCCTTGCAAAGATGGCTCGCCGCAGTGAGTCTTGCCACAACGCTTTGAGATCAAACGGGCCGAACTTCGGGTTGGGGATCACGCTGAACACAGCGTTCCACAAAGCGAAGTTCACAATCGCTCGCGAACCCACCAACGTGATCGCCTGCGGGATGCTCATGATTTCGCGACTGAACCCAAAGTACGAGGAGTTCACAAATCGCAAAACCTGTCCCATCAATCCTGGGTCAGCCTCAATCGGCCGAGCAAAATCATTGGGCCCAGCGTCCTCTTTCTGGGAGAGTTGCAACAGGCTGATGGCACTGTGCGGTAACGCTGGCAAAATGTCGACATGAAAAACATCTTCCAAGTTGGTGCTTTCTGCGACGCTGGTCATCGATCTCGGCTCTTGATTCATTGGTGCATTGGTCGCCGCCGCGAAGGACTCGCGCGGGCTTGTTTTGGATGGCTGACAGAACTCTACGCCACGAATCCTTGGATGCAGGCCCGCAGCGTCGACGGAGCAAGCTGGATTCGCGATCCACATCGCGGCTTGGAAGCCTTTGCCGGTCGCACCGGTTTTGCCGACACATGATCCCGACGTTGTCTTTCACCAACGGGTGTTGCCAAGCCACCACATTCGTTGCCTACACGCATCGATTCCCGTTTGGCTCTCTCCTTCAAAAGCATGTCGTAAGCCGTTCTTCCCAGTGCACTTACAGCGACAACCGGCCCAACCGCGAGACTCTGGACCGGCACGTGCAACCGCCCAGTCCCATGGCACTCGCTCGCTTTCGCTCGTTCGGCAACGCCCGATCCAACTTCCGCCTTTCGTCTCATCGGCTCGGGAACTCCCCGCCAGTCGACGCATCGTTCTATTGGCATCGGCTGAAACGTACCGCTGGGCTGGCTGTCCTGCTCGGGATCGTGAACGTGCTCAGCGGCGCGTCCGGCCCGATGAAGGCCTCTCAGTCCAACCGCACCTCCACCCCGGCGGCGACTCAGCGTGAGCGACCGCAAGAACCAACGGTGCTCTCCACATCCAAGGCGACTCACTCCGCCAAAGCCACCGACGGCCCCCGCGCGGTGCCTCCGGTGGGCTGGCGACGCACCGTCAACGGCTGGGAAAACGTCGCGGAATGGCCCGACACGCACAACCACATAGGGGGGATCCCTGCGCAAGTGTCCCTCTCAGATCGGATCATTTTGCAAGAGAAACGCGAACCGGCGATGCTTCGGCACTGGATGGACAAGCTTCGGCACACCCATCCCGCGGTCATCGCTTCGGTGCAGGTTGCCAGCGTCCTGATTCTGTTCGCGACTTGGTTGGCAGTCCGCGAGAAACCCCGACGAAGTTCGCGTCCCGACGGTCCGCCCAGCCAGCTTGCTTCGTAGCGTTTCGCCAACAGCGCCCACAAAACTCGCCCTTTTGGGGATTTGGCCTGGCCGCTGTGCCTGTGCTTCTTGTCGCTTCGACCTAGGCAGGCCTCGCCCGTGACCAAACGTGTCACGCCCCTGGCGAATACTAGTGGTGTGAAGAGGAGGCAGCCGAAAGCGGCCTTCTCAAACCCTCCAACGTCGGCGAATCAAACGTGCCTCCGAAGTGCATCCTTCCGTGGAAAAAATGTCGGGCTTTCATTGTCTCGGGCACCTTCCTCGATAGGATCGACCTTGCGGCTTCGCAGGGATCGCCATGTCTGACCACCGTTGGTCTGGACATCGGTTGGGTTTGAATTGGAAACAAGAAAAGTTTGTTCAGGGAATAAAGGAATCAGGACATGGCAAAGAAACCACGCATGGCAACGCCCGCAGCATCCAAGGGCGTCAAGCTGGATCCAGGCATGAAGACCATCCTGGAAAAAGAACCCGGTCTGAAGACCACGCTTCAACAGATCGAAAAGTCGTTTGGCGACGGTGCGATCATGCCGCTGGGAGCGTCCCAAAAGCTGACCATCGATTGCATCTCCACAGGCAGCCTCAGCCTCGACATGGCGCTCGGTGGACAAGGCATCCCGCGAGGTCGAATCATCGAAGTCTTCGGACCGGAATCGTCTGGTAAGACGACCTTGGCTCTGCACATCGGTGCCGAAGCCCAAAAAGCGGGCGGCATCGCGGCGATCATCGATGCCGAGCATGCGTTTGACCCCAGTTGGGCCAAAAAGCTCGGTGTGGAACTGGACAGCCTGCTGGTCAGCCAACCGGGCAGCGGTGAAGAAGCGATGCAGATCTGCGAGATGTTGGTCAAATCCAATGCTGTCGACGTCATTATCGTTGACTCGGTCGCGGCTTTGGTTCCCAAGGCGGAACTCGAAGGCGAGATCGGCGACAGCCACGTGGGGCTGCAAGCTCGCTTGATGAGCCAATCGATGCGGAAGCTGACTGGTGCGATTGCGAAAAGCAAATCGGCCGTGATCTTCATCAACCAAATTCGCGAAAAGGTCGGCGTGATGTTCGGTAGCCCCGAAACCACCCCCGGCGGCCGGGCAC
>NZ_JBICHO010000029.1:0-3995 GCF_043100905.1 Rhodopirellula sp. JB055
TTTGGACTCGCTGCTCATGGCTTTGACGTCCAGATGCAAACCGATGTGATCATCGCCAATCATGCGCGCCAATTCGACTCCTTCGTCCGCCGTGTTCAGGAAATCACCCTCGGTCGGCCCAAGCGGCTCAAGCGCGATGCGGACACCGTGTGAGTGCAGAGCCGGGATGACTCCTCGCAGCACTTCTGCGGCGTTTTCCATGGCTTCTTCGGTCGATTGGCCTTCGGTTCGATTGCGTTGCTGAGGCGAACCGAGCACCATGATTTTCCCGCCCAGGTCGGAACAAAGCTCCGCCAGGTCGCTGAGGTAAGACGTTGTGCTGGCCCGCGTGATCGCGTCCCGTGTCGTCAGGTGGTACCCCTCCGTTTTCGCGAGCAACCAGTGCAAACCAATGCATTGCATTCCCGCTTCGCTGACTTGTTCCCGGTAGGTGCGCCGATCCGATTTGGAGAATGCGGAGATATCATCGGCCAACATGAACGGGGCGACTTCCCATCCGGTGTATCCAGCTTCGCGAGCGATGCGGAGTGCATCTTCGACGGGCATATCACCAAACGTTTCGTTGCAGATTGCGTAACGGAAAGGCATGATTCAGAGCGATCTTCAAATTTTGAGTTTTGGGTCGGGATCTGGTCCTGTCTTGGTCAGACAATGTAGGCTGTCACGCCCCAAGATGGCAGACGTGCAACAAAAATCGATCGTGGGAGTATGCTTCTTTCGCTTTTCACTGCCGTTCTTTCCGATTCCAATGCTTTCAACCGATTGAAACGATGATCCGTCGAATCACGCACCTTCACACCTCTCTGGCAATCACGCTCGCAATCGTGTTTCTGCCTTTGGGTTGTTCGCCCACGCCCCGGTCCAGTTCACCAGGGCCAGCCGATCCTGATGCGCCCACGGAGTTCACCACGACGGAATCCGGGTTGAAGTACCGCATTCTTCGGGTTGGATCAGGCGACAAACCCGGCCCCGAAAGTTTTGTGACGGTGGACTACGTCGGGTGGCTGGACAGCGGTCGCGAATTTGACAGTTCATACAACCGCCGCGAAGCAACGGATTTCAATCTGTCGAGTGTCATCCCGGCCTGGACCGAAGGCGTCCAATTGGTCGGCGAAGGCGGGATGATCGAGTTGGAGGTTCCACCGGAACTGGGGTACGGAGCCATGGGCAGTCCACCGACCATTCCCCCCAACGCGACGTTGCACTTCAAAGTCGAACTGCACGACGTGCGCTGAATGCACGACGTCCGCTGAAAACGAAGCATCGATTCAATGCGTGCCCATCGGTCCTGTGGACGCGGCCGTCGCGTTCATTGGCCAATCGGCAGTTGGACGTCGATCGAGACCATTCGATGATCGGTCGCTCGAATTTGCTCTCCCAACTTCGTCTTCTCATCCGGCCACACAACGCCAGAACGAATGACGTTCAGATTGTTGGAAGGCAACACATAGTCGACTCGAATTTCGTTGCGACCGAATTTGGCAGTTGAGATGCCGTGCAGAGGGCTGGTCGGTTGCGGGTCTTCGACGCGAGGGTTGCTGAGCAAATTCGCGATGCCACTGCGCAAGCTATCGCCTTGCTTGGGATCGGAGTTCAAATCACCCGCGATCACGAACGCTGGCGAAACGCCGGGCAAATCGTTTTTCAATCCGCCGGTGTTCCCATTGTCGTCCACAATCCAGTCGGCGTTTGGCTGGCTGATGTATTCGTTCCAAAAACGAATTTCATCGTGATTGCGTTTTCCGTTGCGATCTTCGGCGCCGTCAAACACGGGCGGCGTCGGATGGCTGGCCAGCAAGTGCAACCGGCGAGGCTTGCTCTTCTGATCGTCATGTTTTGCCGCTGGATCGAAACCTGGGACCAAAATCGGAACATCGACATGGTTTTTGCTCGACAGTCTCAGTGCCTGCCAAACCTCGTCGCTGTGGTAAGGCTGATTCGACACAGGATCAATCGGACGCAATGCACCCGGCAACGTTGCCCAACGGAATGTTTGAAAGGAACGGACTGAGTCTTGGGCAATCGGAAACTGGCTGAGGATCGCCATCGCGTACTGGCCAGGATACTGGCCGAAACCGTGAGCATCGGAGGGCAGTTCCACGTCGCCATCACCGTTCAAGTCCAACTCTCCCAGCAAACCGGTGTTCGTTGGGATCGACCAGCGGTACGGGTATTTGATCGGCGATTCTCCCTGCGCCAGATAACCGTCGGCGAACGCGCTTAGCGTGCGTCCATCCGATTCGTGGTCAATTTCGCAGAGCAACAAAATGTTTGGGCGAACCGCTTGAATCACATTCGCCAGATCAATGCCTTGCGGGTCATTTCCCAAGACCAACCGTTTTGCAACCTCTCCAGCTTCTTTCTCGTACAGCGAAACGTTGAAAGATGCGATGCGAAGCGTGTTGATTGGTTTTTCCACCGGCGATTGTGTCGTCAAAATGTCGGGCCTAGTTGGAACGACTTGCGCAGCGCCCTGCTGCGTGAGAGTAAGCATCCAAAGGCAGAAAACCGCCTGAGCCAAACGCAAATTCATAAATCACCTGGACGGGGGGACGCTACAATGCGCGGAACGCACGACTGTGTCTGTTTTCGCAGGCTGACGTGCGTCTGACAATGATGTGACTTCAATTGCCCCGGTTTACGTTGAATTTGAATCCCGGAGATCCAGTGAAAGAAGAAGCCAAGATTCACGCGGCCGGCCGGACGGACGTGGGACAACGTCGGAGCGACAATCAGGACCAATTTCTGATTGCCGAGCTGCGGAAGTCAATGAAGATCCACTCCACCAGCTTGCCGCTCGACCAAGAAGCCATGCTGTTTGGCGGACGCAGCGGGCAATTGTTGGTGGTCGCCGATGGAATGGGCGGTCACGCGTCGGGGCGGCACGCCAGCAACTTGGCGATCGATCACTTGATCTCGCAGTTGCTCAACGACATCCACTGGTTCTTGCATTTGGATGAGGATCACGATGAAGCCTTCATCGAATCGCTGAAGGCCCTGCTGCAACACACGCACACCAAACTGCTGTCAGAATCCGAAGGCGTTGCCGAGCATCGAGGGATGGGGACCACGTTGACGTTGGCCTATGTCGTCTGGCCGCGAATGTACGTCGTTCACGCCGGTGACAGTCGTTGTTACCTGATCCGCACTGGAAAGTGCAAACAACTGACGACCGATCACACATTGGCGAAACAGTTGGTTGACGCCGGTGGGATGAAACCGGAAGACGAAGCGGGAAGCCGGTGGTCCAATGTGCTGTGGAACGTATTGGGCGGCCACGGGCACAATGATCTGATCGCGGAAGTTCACCGAGTCGAATTGGAAGAGAACGACACCGTGATTTTGTGCAGTGATGGACTGACGCGTTACATCGACGAAGCCGTGTTGTTGGCGGTTGCCAATCAGTACGGAGATGACTTGGAGGCCATGACCGAACACTTCGTCGCGTTGGCCAATGGCGCCGGTGGAGTCGACAACATCACCGTGGTGGTCAGCCGCCCAGGGGCGAGTGAAACCAGGACGCAAGAAGGCGAACTGCCCCGTTCGGTTCCTCTGATCCGATTGGACGACGAGACTGATCTGCAAACCGGTTCCGACGAAGCCCTGAGCCTGAAAGAACTTCGAGAATTCGCGAATGAGGACACGCTTCCCGACGAGCGTTGAGTTCCCAGGACAGCGATTCTCGAAGCCATCGTTCTTTGTTCACGGCCCCTTGGTTTGCGACGGCAATCTAGTGGTCTGTCACGATCTATTTTTAGGGTCGTGGACGAGGCGACGAGTCCTGAACTGGAGTCAAAACCAAGGACTCGTCGCCTGGTCCACTACGATCAACCCTCACTCTTAGCTTAGACAGACCGCTAGAACGATTTTTCCGGTTTGGAGGGTCATGCCGGCTGGAGAAACATTCTGTGTTCATTTTGAAAGAAGTGGAGCTCTTACCCCCCGAAATTGGCTGGCATGTTTGTTGAGTGCCCCAACGCAAGTCGGCTTCAGGA
>NZ_JBICHO010000030.1:0-38087 GCF_043100905.1 Rhodopirellula sp. JB055
CGCGGAATCCTGCGATCGGCATTTCCACCGAGTAAAGCGATTTTCTCGCTGTGGCGTACATGGTTTTGAATTCCGGCCCGCCAAAGGTCACGTTGGCGGGGATCTCGGGAAACGCGATGATGCCGCGTGCTTCACCCTCGGGCGAGAAAACTTGGACGCCCAAATGAGTGGTGATGTAAAGGTTGCCCTCTACGTCGATCGCCATGCCGTCACCACCTCGCGAGGTTTCTGCTTCAGGCTGCTTGAGTTTGCAAAGCACTCGCGGGGGGCCGATTTTGCCGGGCCCCAATACGTCGTAGGCCAACATCTCGGCTTGCATCGATGGGATCACGTAAAGTGTTTTGCCATCCGGCGACAATCCAATCCCATTGGGTGCCTCGATGTCACCAGTCAAACGAGTGACCTGTGGATCGGTCTCAAAATTCGCCAGGTAGTAAACGCAGCGTTCGGTTTGTGGCAAAGGTTCAGGAGCGCGGTACTGCGGGTCGCTGAAGTACAGCCCGCCGTGGTTGTCGACGACCAAATCGTTGCAGGCGTTGAAGCGTTTGCCGTCGAAGGAATCTGCCAGCACGATGCGTTTGGGGGAATCGTTCGAGAGGTCGTGCATCACAACCGCCCCGTCCATCTCGCACGCCAACAGCTTTGTGTTGGACAACGGCCACAATCCGTTGGAGTGGTTGGATTGATCGGTCAGCAGTGACAATTCGCCGGATTTGGACAGACGATGAATGGCGTTGTTGGGGATGTCAGTGAAGTACAGCGTGCCGTCGTCCGTCGCGGCGGGGCCTTCGGTGAATTGAAATCCCGTTTGGACTTGTTGGACCGGGCCGGTGGGCTGGATCGATTGGGCAGCGGCGGTGGAAAGAATGCCGACGATCAAAGCAAACAGCAGAGCAAATCGCGAATTCATGAGGCTCATTCGAGGTGGGGCGAGATGGGGTGGGGAACGCCGCCATTGTAGATCAAGCCCAGCGGTAACGGCGGCGGAGTCAGGTGGCCTGGGTTTTCGGGGCCACGCGAGCCCTTGAACAGAAAGCAACTGTTGCTCGGTGGTCCCACACCGAGACGAGCACTGAATCCGCCCAAACGTTCTGTCGTCTGGTGATCCTCCACCGAAGGTCTCGCGATGGAGTGGGTGGTGGTTCACGGTGGAGACCACCGTGCTACGGTTTTTTTATGCTTCCGGCTGTTTTGCGAGTGGGGATTCGCTTCGTTGGCAGGTGCGACGCATGTGTTCGGCAGCAGCTTCGATGTGGTGACGCTGATGGACGGATTGCCGGCCGGTTTCGCCCAAAGTCGCTCTTCGGTCGGGATCGTTTTTCAAGCGGATCAATTCGTGGATCAATGCGTCCGTGTTTTCAGGATGGAACAAAATGCCACCGCCGGTCGATTGGACCACTTCGGTGAAGGCACCATGGTCGGGCTGGACCACGGGCACACCACAGGCCATCGCTTCCAGTAGGAACAGTCCCTTGGGATCTTCGTACGGAGCCGGAACGCTGAGCACATCCATTTGCCGCAACAGCTTGATTTTTGTGGATTGATCGGGGCTGTCGTGCACCACAAATCGATCCGACAACCCGGCGCTGACAACACGGGATTGCAGTTCATCGAGGTACGCGCGGTTGTGTTCCCCCAGCCATCCGGCTGCGTGCAGGGTGACGTTGGCGTGTTCCGGAAGGTTGCCGATTCGAAGGAAAGCGTCGACCAAATGATGCAAGCCTTTCTCCGGTGCAAGGCGTGCCAAATAACCGATGCGGAATTCGTTGTCTGATTTCTCGGAAGGCTCAGCAAGAGCTTCGCTGGCCAATGAACGGTCGCTGGGGGAAAGCCCAAGCGGTGCGACGTCAAACGGTGCAAGGTCAATGGACAGCGGGTGCACGTCAAAGCGTCCTGGGGAGATGCCCAGGAGCGCCCCCATTTTGTCGCGATAGAAATCGCTGTGGGAAACAAACACGTCGACTTGTTCGGCCAATTCCGAGCACAACACGATGGCTTGTGCACGTGCGTCGTTGGGCAAGTGATCCAAGAAGATGTCGTCACCTTGCAGGGTCACAACCAGTCGCGTGTTGGGCAACCGCCGGCGGATCGTTGGGATCGCACCGCCGATCAACAGGTTGCTGAAGATGATCGCGTCGGGCTGGATGTCGGTTTCCAACCAATCCACCAACCGGTCGACCTCTTCGGATTGCCGTCCATGTTCGCCTCGAAGCATCGACAGCGTGAGTTCACCTAACTTGGCCGGGTCAGTTTTGACAGCCTTGCGAGTCAACCGCCGAATCAATCCAGGGTGATCCATCCAGGACCGTGTCCACCGAGGCAACCAACGCAGCCACGGCATTTGCTGCAACAGATAGACATGGATGCCACCGAAGAAAACTTGATCGGACGCGATGGTGGCTTCGTCGGTTCGGATCGGCGTGTAGACCGGTTGCAGAAGAACGTCGTCCCCGCCGGCACGCAACGCTTTCGCGATCGCGTTGTCGTGCATGCAACTGCCGCAGTACATGCCAGCGGCACCGGCGGTAAGGAAGACGATTTTCAATCGACTGACTCGAAGTCTTCGAAGTCATCCAGGTCGTCGTCCAGTTCCTCGTCCTCATCGTCTCCGGCCGTGTTCAAGCCGAACTCAGCACTGATCTCATCGTCGATTTCGATTTCGTAATCGTCGTCGAGCTCTTCTTCGAAATCGTCATCAAAGTCGTCGTCGAAGTCGTCTTCATCGATGTCGTCGAATTCATCCACATCGTCATCGATGTCGTCCAGATCATCGCCAACGCCTGGTGTGTCGTCATCCGCACCATCGTCTGGGTCATCCGAATCGTCGTCCTCGTCGTCGGTCATCGAGGGACTGATGCTAGGAATTGCGATCGCCGGACTTTGCTCCGGAGCGGGTGCCAAGCCAGGGTTCACCGAGGTGCCAGGCAAAAGGGTGCCGGGCAGGAGAAGCGGATCGACTGCATCAATTCCCAAGTTCACGGGAGCAACAGGATCAGCAACGGGAGCGGGCAGGGTGGCAGGCATGAACAAATTGTGAATGCGGGTGTGAAGGATGGAAGGTTGAGAAACTGGGGGATTCTCGCAGTCCGCAACGGTTTGGTGAACCGTGGGGGTTTCAAGGATTCCATCGAGGATCGGGTCGACGTGGGGTCGATCATTTTGCTAACTGGCACAGCATTCACAAGCCGACAAGCCGGAATTGTTTTCGGAAATTCGCTGACAGAACCCGTTCTGAATCAGGTTTTCCGGCCAATGACGTTCTTTCGGCCCACTCAATCCCGGGTGAACAACCGCGATGAATCGCATTTTTCATGACGAATCAGCAGAAAACTCCTCGGATCCCAACGAGCAAAATACTGCAGGTGATCTTCTTTCCCGGCGGAAAATTTTAGCGGCAGCCATGCTACGGATGACCGCGGGAGTCGCCATTGTGGGGGCGGGAACATCCGGATGTGCCTCGCGGCGCTACGGCCATTTGCTCGCCAGCGACGACAAAGACTTGGTCGGCAGTCACGAAGCGGGCGCCGCGACTTGGAATCCGTTGGTGGACGAAGCGGTCGCGAAAATCTTGAGCCGTTGCCCGCCACCGAATGAATCAGTGGTCTTCCCTGGACAATTTGCTGCCAATGGAACGCCGGCCCAGATGGCCAGCCATTCGGTGGGAGCCGCCGAAACCATGGTCGATCCCAACACCGGCGAGCCCGTCATCGGATCGCAGGTCGCGGTTCCGAGTGCCGGCCCGTTGGTGCAAGGCCCGGCGAAAGTTTGTTTCATCGGGATCGAAAACAAAAGCGCCGAGGAATTGGTCGACTTCAAAGACCAACTTTACGAACGAATTGATTCGCAAATCAATTCCGGAAGCTCTTTCCGAAGCATCAGCCGCCGGATGGTCGATGCGGCACTGGTGGAAACTCGCTTGCGACCTGATTCGTTGTTCCTGCCACAAAACCGCGACGTCTTTGCGGCGGCGTTGGGACGGCAGGGAACCCCTGTCGATTACTTGCTGTACGCGACGATCACGTCTGGAACGACGGATCGCAACAAGTCGACCCAGCGGGATTACTTGTTGACGTTGGAAATGGTCAACCTGCAGTCGGGTGACTACATCAAAGAGTCATCGAAGATCCGCAAGGGCTATCACAACACGCGAGCGGGCAAGTGGTGGACGTTTGGCCTTTTCGATCAAGCCGACGGATGATTTTGCCGAACGGCTTTCGAGTGTTGTTGTTGGTCGCTGCGTTGCTGCCCACCACGCTGGCGGGCTGCGCAGCAAAGCTGGCACAGATCGACACCGCTCGCAATGCGTTCGCCGCCGGCGATCCAGACACCGCTCGCAAAGTGTTGTCGAAAGTCGCTCAGGGGCGTGGGCGATTTGCCACGCCAGCAAAGTTGGATTTAGCGATGGTCGATTTGTCCGTCGGCAATGCAACTTCGGCCGAGCAAACGCTGCGTGAACTGCGAGACGAGTTTGATTCGTCGCTGAAGGTCGCTCCGCTGCACGAAGCGGCATCAATGGTGACCGACGACACCGCGAGAAAGTTTCGACCAGCCGGTTACGAGCAGGTCATGATCCGCACGATGTTGGCGATGTGTTCCCTGGTTCGCGACGGTGACGACGCGGAAAGCTACATCAATCAAGCCGCGATGTTGCAAACGAAATTGCAACAGGAGCACGACGAGCGACGCAGCAGCGTGTTCGGTGAAGCCATCGCGGACACCCTGACGGCGAATCCGCACCAAGAGTTGGCGCTGGCGCCGTATCTGCGTGGTGTTTTGCGAGAAGAGAACTTGCACGATCTTGATGACGCGCGTCGCAACTATCAATTGGTCAGCGCGATTCGTCCGAACTTCTTGCCGGCAGCGGATGATTTGAAACGCGCAACCGAAGGCATGCACAGCCAACCCGGTCATGGCGCGCTGTATGTGTTTGCATTGGTCGGTCGTGGCCCGGTATTGGAAGCCGTGGAGGCTCCCACAACCACTGCTGCAATGACAGTCGCCAACGCATTGATGCTGAATCAACAAAACAAAGAAGACGATGTCGCCACGCTGCCCAAGATCACATCCGTCAAAGTCCCCAGTGTCGTGATCCCGCCCAGCGACGTCGCGGCAGTGACGGTGGCCAGTTACATCCCGACGGGGCCGGACACGTTGCCTCTGTATGAACTGCACGGAGCGACTCAGCCGCTGACGGATGTGGCAGGGATGGTGAAGCAACAGGTCGACGCCGAGATGCCATGGACAATCGCTCGCGGGATCATTCGCCAGGGCGGCAAGGAACTTGCCGTCGCGTCGGCTCGCAAAAATCTTGGTTTGACCGGGCCTGCAGGAACGATGTTCCAGTTCGCAACCTCGACCGCTTGGACGGCAACGGAAACCGCCGACACCCGGTGCTGGGGTTTGCTGCCGCGAGAAATCCAAGTCTTGCGGGCCGAGCTACCAGCCGGAGATCACACCGTGGAATTCGCTCCGGTTCGCTACGACGGTCAACCGATTGCCTCGCCCAGCCAAGTGCCGCTGCGAATTCACAACGCGAAGAACACTTACGTGTTGGTCGTCGCGCCGACCCAGCAGATTTACGTCGTGACCGCGAATCCGTGAGCGGACGGTCGGCGACTCTTTCGCGATCATCGAGGCCCGCGGTTTTAGGTTTTGAAGTTGGGCTCTTGCGTGAGGCATTGTTTTTTTCATAACCCGACGCGTCAGCGAGGCGAAGTCAACCTCGTTTTTCCCTCGCTGACGCTTCGGACTTTGAGAAAAACGCAACTTCAAAACGCGTGGGCGAGGACCCCACAGGCCCGCCGCAATGGCATGTGATCCCTCGCTAACTCATCGGGTCAAGATTCAACCAACAAGCGTTTACGAAACAAGGAATCATTCATGAGTACTGCAACAAGCAAAACAGTTCAATCCAAACAAATTGAGTTGATCTCGCGTCCGGAAGGGACGCCGCAACCATCGAACTTTGAATTGCGAACCGCCGAGGTGGGTCCCATCCAGGACGGCGAAATCCTGGTCAAGAACCAGTGGATGTCGGTGGATCCGTACATGCGAGGTCGCATGAAGGACAGCGACAGCTACGTTCCGCCGTTCCAAATCGACCAACCGCTCGAAGGTGGTTGCATCGGCGAAGTGATTCAGTCCCAGAACGCTGCCTACCAAGAAGGCGACCTGGTACTCGGCAACCTTGGCTGGCGCGAATACTGGACGTCCAATGGCGACGGAATTACAAAAATCGATCCGAATCTCGCGCCGCCCCAAGCCTTCTTGGGTGCCCTCGGAATGACGGGCATGACAGCATGGGTCGGCCTGCACAAAATTGCGAAGCTGCAAGAAGGCAGCACCGTCTTTGTCTCGGCCGCCTCAGGCGCAGTCGGGTCGATCGTTTGCCAACTGGCCAAAGCGATGAACTGTCGCGTGATCGGCAGCGCCGGCAAGCAGGAGAAAATTCAGTGGCTGAAAGACAAAACCGGCATCGACGCGGTGATCAATTACAAAGAGGTCGACAACCTCAGCCAAGAACTTGCCACGCATGCTCCAGACGGCATCGACGTGTACTTCGACAACGTCGGCAGCGACCATCTCGAAGCAGCGATTGACAACATGAACGACTTTGGTTGCTGTGTTGAATGCGGCATGATTGCGACCTACAACGCAACCGAGGCTCCCGCCGCCCCACGAAACATGTTCAAGGTGATTGCCAAACGTCTGCGTATCCAAGGGTTCATCGTTCGTGACCACATGGACGCAAAAGACGATTTTGTTCACGACATGGCGAACCTGATCCAGCAAGACAAAGTCGTTTGGGAAGAAACCGTGACCGAAGGAATCGAGAACGCACCTGCGGCCTTCATGGGATTGTTCAATGGTCACAACCTCGGCAAGCAACTGGTTCGGCTGAACTGACTCGGCGGAGCGGATCCGGTTTGCGAAGCTGGTTGGTAGGAATCGTTTTCTGCCGACCTGCTTCGCCACACAGCAGCTGAGCGGATTCACCCTTTCAGTAGAACGTGTCCGATCAGACCAAGCAGAAACCCCAGCACGGCACCAATTGCAGGGGCCCGCTGATTCTCGACTCGAGCCTGCGGTGCGAGATCTTGGAACGTCAAGTACAAAATACCGCTGGCCGCGAACAGCATGAGGAAATCAACCGCGAGTGGATAACTGGAGAGGTACTGATACCCGATCCAACCCGACAGCGGTCCGAGTGGCACGCATGCTGCCAAACAGGCCACCAGGCTCCATCCACCGAGCCTCGACGAAGCCGACAATTCGCGAAATGCATTGAAACCCTCTGGCAAATTCTGGAGTCCGATCAGGACCGCCAACAACAGACCGGCATCGCCACCCGTCGCGAAGGCGGCTCCCAATGCGACTGCCTCGGGAACAAAGTCGGAAAGCATCGCGACCAACTGCGCCATCGAACTCTTGGAACGATCCAGCAGTGTCTCGAGTCCCCAAAAGGCCAGTCCGCCCAGCACGAACGCAACAACAATCCAGACAAGCGAAAGATCCTCGATTCCATCGGGCACCAAAACGAGAGCGACGGCGGACACCAAAACACCGCCGCCAAACGCGATCACGCTGTGGCGAAACTCTGTTTCCAACCAAGCCGGCGATATTTTCTCGATCATCGCAAAAAGACCGCCGATAGGGATCGCCAATCCGGCCATCGTCGTCAGCAACAAAACTTGCGTCAGTTCATTCAACGTCGAGCTTCCTGTTTTGACATGCCACCCACCAAACCAAAGCCATCAACACGCCTTGCAGAGGCAATCTCGCCAGCAAGCCCACGTGTGAAAATGCATCATAACGTTCCGGGTGCATCGCCATATGAATGTTGGCGGGAAAGACAGCAACAAGCAACGCAATCAGCCCCCAACCGGCGAGCGTTCGCAGACGCGGAACCAGTAGCCCAAGACCACCAATCACCTCAAAAACCCCAGAAACATACACGAGCATGCTCGGCCGAGGCCATCCATCGGGGATCATTCGCAAATAGAAATCAGGCGAGATGAAATGGTTGGTTCCCGCCGCAACAAACAGCACCGCGAGCAACCATAAAAGCCCAATGCGGAGAACATGAATCCACCGACGAAGTCGAGATCGTTTCACGGGAAGAGACTCACTTCGGCGGTTGAAATCGGAGACAGATTACTCACAGGCAAGTCAATTGTATTCCTTCGAACACTCCCGCAACGATTGCCATGCCCTTTGTAGATCTTGAACGCCAAACAAGGCAGTGAGCCGGCACGAGTCTTTTGCCATCAGCCCTTCTCTACGTGAAGAATCATCCCCAGGTCCGAGCCTTGAAATGTTCCCAACGCGTTGGCTCACGGTGCTGTCGAAACCACAGCGCTGTGACGGTCACGCCGACGAGCGCCCCAGCAACAAAACTGGCCAAAACCGATTGAGTTGGCCGCTCTGCGATGCATTCGTCCGCTCGCATCACCGCGAATCGCGCCGACTCACTTGCCTTGTGAAGCTGGTCTTCGGCGGTGTGACTGATACGTTCGGCCATCGACTCTTGCGGAGCGAACTCGTGGACGACTGATTCGACTTCCTCTCGAGAGACGTCAACGCGTCCCTGTACGAATTCGACCAACCAAGCCACTTCATTGGGGCACTTGGAAAGTTCATCTTGATCGATTTGTGGCCAGCGATTGCGAATCGCTGATCGAACACGATCCCAGTCCGCTTCGTGTGCCACATTCGTTTCCGTCGACATTTGAGTTTCCTTTGTAAGACTGAAATATGCATCGGCGACCACTCCGCTTCAGACAAATCAAGCGTCTGTTGCGGAGCTGATATTGGCGGGTTTGGAGGCCATGTCGTCCGATGGCGATTTGGATTCCCAACGGGCGAGCGACTGCAACTTCGTGCCGAGCTTGCTGGTCAACGAGGTCAACGCCCCGCCACGATGCATAGCACATTCACCACACTTCTCTTTGACGCGGCGTTCAACCTCTTCCATGACCGTCCGAACGGACTTCCATGAATGACCACTCATGACAAGCGTCTTCAGCAGTGCATCCTGCCGTTCAACCAGCAGTTCACCATCGCTCTGCAGCGATTCACAAACCAGCGTTGCCAGTTCATCCAACGCTCGTTCCATTTGCGGATTCAATTCCTGATCCATTGCTCTAATCCTGATAGATGAAGTGACGGAGTTACTTGACCGTCCTGACCAATCAGACGGTCGGTCCGCGACGTCCCATGACCAAGCCGATCACAAACAACACCAGGAAGACAACAAAGAGGATTTTCGCGACACTTGCAGCGGTCCCTGCGAGTCCACCGAACCCCAAAGCAGCAGCGATCAAAGCGATTACCAAAAACGTCAAAGCCCAACCCAACATAGTATTCTCCTAAAGTTTCATTCGATTCTTCGCAAACACGAACACCGTGTCCTCAGCGATCGGGACTTGGGTAACGCGATTCCCGTGCCGAAATCGTCGGGAGAAATGGACAATTGTTTGAAGGGGCGAAAAGAGGCCGTCTTTTGTATCCATCCATTGCGTTGACGGATTGTTTTGCTAGAGAAGCAAGCAGCTCGCCTCAAAATCGACCAACGACTCCAGAGGACGCGAAAGGCTTTTCTTCGATCCAGCCCAATGGATCATCTCGATCCATTGCCAAGTTCCGGCAGAATGAATCGTTCGCCAGCGTGTTCGGCCACAAATCGCTGCAAACTTTTCGCTTGCTCGTCCACCGCATCGACCGCAGATTGCTGCACTTCACGATCCGCACGTCCGGTGAAGGCCTTGGGAACGGTTACCCGGACCTCTAATCCCACTGAGACGCTGACTTCAGTCTGGGAGCCTTTTCTGCGAGCATCCAGCGTGGTGCGATACGATTCCAAGTTCGCTGCGGCGGCAATCGATTCCGTGACCACATGGACAGACTCCGGTTGAACATTGGCCCGTTGTCGCAACGTCAATTCATCGGCTTCGATGTGCGGGTCGTTCAAACTCACCCGTAGCTTTTTGACCGCTTGGACTTCCGTTTTCGAACGACCTCGAATCGCATTGAGGAGCGGCCGATCATCCTGGCTTGTGTCGACCTGCAGATCCTCCACGCTTTCGTCAATCAACCTCATCCCCGATTGGCTCACGATCGCAGCGGTCGCGTTTTTGCGCACCATGATCTGGCGAAACTTGTCAAATTCACATTCCACCAAAACCGTTTGCTGGGCCGAACCACTGGCCAGGTGCTCCACCGAACTTAGCGAAAGAATCGCCAGCGTCATCCCCACGACTAGCAACAAGGAAACGATTGCTGTCGCGAGAATGCGGGCAGGGGATCCAAACAGATGATTCATCCAACTTCTCCATCAAATAAAAAAATGCTTGGCAGCTCAACGGCCACCAAGCATTCACAGGGTTCAGTTCACCGGGTTGGCGAGCGATCATTCCACTTCGATTTCTTCGAGGCGGTCGGCTTTGTTCTCGCCGGCTTCTTCCAAAGCGTCTGCCTTCTGTTCGCCAACGTTTTCGCGTCGATCTGCCTTGGTTTCGCCTCGTTGTTCAATCATATCAGCTCGTTCTTCGGCTGCTTCTTCCACGGCATCTGGAGCGTTGTCGGCTTGATCTCGAACGTTTTCAGCTTGCTGCTGTGCCTGTTCCCGAATGTTTTCGGCTGTCGACTGAGATGAATCGCGAATGTCTTCCGCTTGTTGCTGAGTGGCGTCGCGGACAGCATCAGCCTCTCGATCCAGGGCTGATTCGTCGCATCCAACGGCAGCCATCATGCAAATGGCCATCAAAAATGTGGTGATCGATTTCATAGCTTTGTTCCTCATAGAAAAAGGGTTTGTTGCCCAGGGGGAGGGCGGCATCAGAGTTTCCCCGCATCTCGCGGGCGTTCCGGCCTAGACACAGGCAACTCGCATACCAACAAACACCAATTCAATCAGCGCAACAAAAAAGACGGGAGCTGAACCCCCGCCTTGTACGGCGACCACAATCCCAACTGGAGAACCGGCGGGCCCAACTGGAGAGCCGGCGGGCCCAACCGGAGGGCCGGTGGGCAATCACTATCGAACGGTGGCGTTGGAGCGAGCTTTGCTTGCAGCGGATGCTCCAGCCTGCCCAACACCGTTCGCGGTGGCTTGTCCTTGAGCCGAACCGCTGACGTTCAAGGTTGCTGCCGAGCCGATTCGGTTCGCAGCGTTGGCCTGGGCCGATTGAATGTTGGATTGCGCCGACGCCATCGCTTCCTTTTGGGCCGATGCAAACGCGTTCAACCGAGCTTCCATCGCATCCGCTTTCGCCATGAGTTCCGCGTTGGCCGATGCCAAGGCCTGATCTCGCATTTCAGCGATCTCGGCTTGGCGTTGACGTGCCGCCACTGCAATCATCGATGAGAAATCGACATTGGACGACAAGACACCGGCAACGCCGAAGTCACCAGTCGCTTGCCCTGACCCACGAACCGCTTGACGACCGGAAACTCCGCCTTGCCCTTGAGCGACCTGGTTGAACACACCGCCGATGCTTGATCCTGCCAATCCCGATGCATCAGGACCTTCTGGTGAACCAGATTCCGGCGCCGCAGGGCTTTCCGACGTTGGGCTGGTCGTGCCAGTCGGACTGGGCTGAGCGAAGCTCGATGCTGAAACGCTATTGATCTGCGCCGTTGCATTTTGACCAACTGCAGCGGCAGTGTTCAAAACCGCTGCAGAGCGAAGCGGGTTGAACTGACCAAAAACAGAATCATAAGCCTGGACCTCAGCGACACTGATGCGAAGCGGGCTGGCTGAAACTCGCGTCGAAGAAGCCATTCCGGATGAAGTTTGCAACTGCGATCCGGCAACATTGGCATTCACGTTGGCTTCGATCTGAACGTCAGCATTCGCGCCGACATTGGTTCGTGATGCGCGATCCACCGTCGCGTTTGCTCGAGCCTGAGCACGGGCAGCCAAACCAGCGGCGGTTTGGGCGGCGGCTTCGATTTGGTTCCCAACGCGAGCCTGAATGCCATTGGCAACGTTCGCTTGAATGCGTTGTTGAACTTGGCTCTGAACGTTCGCTTGCACTTGGCTTTGCACGCGAGCCTGGACGCGTTGCTGAACCTGCGTTTGCACGTTCTGCTGAACCTGCCCGCGAACTCGCGATAGAGCTCCATCCAACCCCTGAGCTTGGACAGCCCCACCAGTGCACAACATGCAAGCGATCGCAAGGGCGTTCTTTGAGTGACGTTTCATCCGTAAGTTCAACTCCATCTGAATTTCCAAACGCCCCGAGCCATCTCCCCCTTCTCACACATGCGTTGTGAATCGGGGTGGCGACCAAAAAGCGCTGATTGTTAACAACTGAGAGCGAACGGACGTCCACGCTCAGACCGATCGCAACGTAGGCAATCCACGAAGCCAATTTCCAGGGCGATCCATACGCTCACTATGAAGCCCTCGATTTGATAACGCTGTCAAACACTCCTCGCTCGGCGACGAAATGATTCACCGAAAACGCCGAATTCGACGCTTCGCTTGGAGCTGCTGGTTGGTGCTGGTCACGTTCCAATGCATCACCTCGGCAGACGACTTGGCGTCCGTCCCGCCAAACTCCGCCAATCAGAACTCGACCGCCGCATCGGGCCCCAGCCCCGCGCAACTGAAAATGCTGGCCATGCTTCAACAGAAGGTCACCGAGAACCCAAAGCACTCGGATTCATGGCGAACGCTCGGGCGATTGCAGAAAGCTCTCGGCGACATGGATTCCTCCATCGAGTCCACTCGCAGAGCATTGGAACTCGATCCATTCAACGCCGCCGCTCACTTTGACTTCGGTCAATTGCTGAACGACATATCACGACCCGACGCCGCCCAGACTCATTTCCAAGAAGTGCTGCAGATCGCTCCTGCGAGCAATTACGCCGACCAGGTGCGTGCGATGGGCATCGACTCACCCGCCCCAGCCCTGGCACAACTCGCCGCACCATCCGCCGACATTGATTTGGCGAACCGATCAACCGCGATGGACCGGATGACGTCCGATCCCGCCAATCTGATTCGCGCGAACGAGCTTCCCGCACCGCCAAACTTTAACGGCACGTCAGCGCAAACGGTTGGCTACGAAATCCAAACCTTCGACGGGTCGGACGATCTCGAAAACCGTTTGCGACAACTCGAAAGCGAAGCGGAATCCCCAACCAGTCCGTTTCGAGTCTTTTTGGAAACCGGATTGCTGTACAACACCAACGTCACGTTGACACCAATCAGTCGCGACCTCGCACAAGACGAACAGGCCAGCTTTCAGTGGTTCGCCAGCCCCGATTTGGATTGGAAACTCATCCGCCGTGAAAACACGCGTGCGGGCCTGATGTTTCGCGGCTACTTCACCGCCAACGAAAGTCAGTTTCAAGAATTCAATTTGGCCAGTTTCCAACCCGGTGCGTTTGCCGAACGCGACTTTCTGTTCGGCGGAAACGAAGTGATCGGGCGAATGGAATATGTGTTCTCCAACGACTTCTTCGACGGAAATCAAGTCGGTGACCGCCACGCAGGAACGGCATCGTTCACCGTGATCCGACCGGACTTGAATGCATGGTATGGCTACACCACGATTGCCCAATCCAATTTCAAAGACGACGGTGTGATACCCGAGCAAACCTCACTCGATGGAACGACACTGACGTTCGGTGCCAGTCACTTCAAACGCACTTCCTGGGAGGCCTTGCCCATGGTCGCGTTGGGAACCGATTTGGAATACGCCAACACGAAGGGCGATGACTATCGGTATCTGTCCATCAATCTGCACGGTTCAACGGACTGGCAAATCAACGACCGTTGGAAATTCACGCCGACCTGGGGCGTCGGCTATCGCAACTACCCCGACTTCACCGATCCGATTGGACGCGATGAGATTTTTTGGCGCGTGCATGGAAAGCTGAGCTATCAACTCACCGAACAGCTTTCCATCTCTGCTGTGGCCGGTCACGACCGATTCGCGTCTGACAACGAGAACTTCGATACAGAGCGAACAGAGGTCGGCGCGCTGATTGGCTTCAAACGCTAGTGGTTTAGTCAAAGTTAAAAGTCAGGTTTGATCGTAGATGGACGAGGCGACGAGTCCTACACGTTCAACCTTCATCGCTTGGCGGGATCATCCAGCACGAATGGTGTGGCAACATGCCAACGTGCGGGTAGTACGTTTCGGCGGCCGGTGCCGACAGCAGTATCAGCCGGGTTTGATGCCCCGCCATCTCATGCGTCAATCGAATCAATTCGCGACCGATTCCTTGCCCTTGGAAATCGACATCCACAGCAAGGTCCGACAGGTAAGTGCAGTAAGCATGGTCGGTGATGGCTCTTGAAACGCCGATCAGCTTGCCAGGTTTTTCGCGATTCCCCGTGCCTGAATCGCCTGCCAAGTGGGCAGTGACAAGCACATCCGCATGAGCCAGCATTTCGCGAATCCGGGGCTGGTCATCGACTGGTCGGCGTTCTGCCAAAGTGGATCGCTTCAGCACGTCAACAAACTGTTCCGACGTCAACGGAAAGTCGGTGCTGAATCGAATGGTCATGCGACGAAACCAAAAATCGGCCTGGCTAGGTAAAGAAACACCTGAGACCAGAGGTTCGCTCGGACGTCCAGGTTCGCTCTCATGTCGTCACAACCACTCAGTGAGGCAACCACGTCACACAGGTTGGTCTCGATCACCAAAGCGAGCCGGTGGACTGGTGGCTTCGATCGCAACGATGGATTCGACGACACGATACCGGTGAACGGCTCCTGCGGGGACCAGCCAGGAATCACCGACACCGAGTTTCGCGGTGCCTCCGTCGAACTCCAATTCCATGGCGCCCTTCAGCAAGTAGCCGACGGCTTCGTAGTCTCGCGTGGCTGGGTTGCTGAAGCCGCCCGGACTTTCCTCCCAGCGTCGAAGTGCGACGTGCTTTCCGGTCGCAAGGTAGATCTGTCCCATCGCGCCTTGTTCGGCATCCGCCCCAGGCGTGATTTGTGGAATGTCCATTGGTCAACCAATTGCGTTTAATAGAAACGAAGTGCCTTCACGACACGGCGAAAGGTCGCGGTCAGCCCTCGCCGACGCGACCCATTCGAATTGATGAACGCGAACGGCAAACTCTCGCATTCGCGTTTGATCCGCCGAGTTCGTCTCAGCAGTTGCAGGAACTCTCAAACTGCTGGACTTGCTTTTCAGCTTCGTCTTTGGCGAGTCCGTAGCGTTCTTGAACGACGCCCACGAGTTCTTCGCGTTTTCCGTCGACACGATCCAGATCGTCATCCGTCAGGTCTCCCCATTGCTGCTGAGCCTGACCTTTGACCTGTTTCCATTTGCCTTCGATTTGATCCCAATTCATTTTGATTCTCCTAGTGGATGTATCTCCCAATGCGCACAAACGCGTGCCAGTTGGGATTCGGTTGGTTTCTATTCGTCGACTTCCACACTCAAGCTGCCGTCGTCGAGGTCGCGGTTCACCTCCATGCCACCGTCGGGGGTTTCAACATCCAGGACCGTTTCCTTGTTGTCACATCCTGACACGATGAACCCAGCCACCATGGCTGCGGTGAGCAATAGAAAATGAACGACATCACGTGATTGTCTCATGGTTGTTCCTCTCGGCTTGCGAAGTGATGGACGATCGAGGCAACCTGTCAGCCAAGGGCACAACGGCGTCTCGAGAACAACCATGCCGACGCGAATGCGATGCCAAAACCGCTGGAACGAACCACGGACTTCCGTTTGAGCGAATCCAACCAGTTGCCGCTGCTCTTACGGTGTGTTCTTTTCACGCAAGATCTCAGTCACTGCACTGAAAAGTGAGAGATCGGAAGACGAAGGTGAAGTTTGCCTCGCAGCGGGTCGACTGATCGCAAATTGAACAATCCTAAAAACCCAGCGATCAAAGTCGCGTGCACGACTCCTATCAGTTGTCATTCGCGTCCCAAACGGTAGCGATCGCGAGTCAGACACGAGATTTACGATGCCCAATCAATTGACCCAAACGGGCTCGTCGCTTCCAATCAAGACCAAGAGAACATTCCCCGGCGAGGTTGTTGGAGAAGCTTCGATGCCTTCTGAATTTGATCGCCATCAAACCATGACTACCGCCCGAACCTGCCCACGACTGAAACGCCTGACGACGGTGATCGCGGGTCGGGAGAGACATTTCCATTGAGCGATCCACAACCGGAACCCAAACCACTGGTCGTCGGCGTGGGAGCAGGCGCGGGGGGAATCGAAGCCTTACAAGAATTCTTGGCGTCATTGGGTGACTCACCCAATTTGGCGGTGGTCTTCGTCACTCACAACACGTCGGAACTGCATTCACCCCAGGCCGCTCAACTGGCGAGCGCAACGCCACTGAAAATCGTCGAGCTGAAATCTCGCAAGCTTCTCAAACCCAACACGGTCTACCTCTGTCCCCCCAGCAGCCTGCTCACCATCAGCAGCGGGTCCCGGTTGGTACTGAATCAAGCCACCGAAGCGGCCTCCTCGACACCGATTGACCACTTTTTTCATTCCATTGCGGACACGCAAGGCGAGCAGGGTGTTGGTGTGATTTTGTCGGGCATGGGCACCGATGGAACGCTGGGTTTGAAATCCATCAGCGACGCGGGAGGAATGACGTTCGCCCAAACCTCCGGTTCCGCGGAGTTTGATTCGATGCCGCGTAACGCCGCGACGACCGGCGTTGCTGATCACGTGCTGCCACCAGAAGAAATTGCTCATGAACTGAAGGACTACGTTCGCTACTTGAAACAACAGTCGAACGAGTTGGCCAGTGGATCGATGCTCGAACAAATCGAACAATCCATCCCCGAAGTCGCGGAGATCCTATACAGCGCGACAAAACACAATTTCCGGCACTACAAAACCGGCACGCTGACTCGACGTATCCTGCGGCGAATGCAAGTTCTGCAACTCCCTCACATCTCGCAATACGTCACGCGGATGCGTGACGATCAGGAAGAGACACAGAATCTTTTTCGCGAATTGTTGATTGGGGTCACCGAATTCTTTCGAGACCCTGAATCATTCGCCAGACTCGCCAGCGAGGTGATTCCCAAAATTTTCGAGGGACGGCCAGCGAACGATCCGGTCCGAATCTGGGTCCCCGGATGTGCGACCGGTGAGGAAGCCTACACCGTTGCAATCCTGTGCCATGAATATTTGGATCGTCTCCAAACACAAAATGGCGACAAGCTTTCCAAGGCATCGCTCCCCTCGTTTCAAATCATCGCCAGCGACATCGATGAGCACGCCTTGGCGATTGCGAGACAAGGTGTCTACCCGCTCGGAATCAGCGAAAACGTTTCCGAGGAGAGGCTGAAACGATTCTTTGTCAAACGCGGAAAGCGATTTCACGTCAAAAGGAATCTGCGTGAATCCATCCTCTTCTCACTGCACAACCTCATCAGCGACGCCCCGTTCTCGCGGCAGGATTTGATTTCATGCCGAAACCTGCTGATCTATTTGGGGCCACACCTGCAGAAGAAACTCGTCCCGCTGTTTCACTACTCTTTGCGACCCAACGGTTACCTGTTTCTCGGACCAAGCGAATCCATTTCAACTCACGGTGAATTGTTCCGCAACGTCGACACGAATCACCGAATCAACCAACGCAAGGGAACCGCAACCGTTGTCGCAGCGGGCGACTCTCGCGGTTTCCTCAGTTCCATCGAAGCCGCCCGGCCCGCGGCAATTGTTCCCGAAATCGACGACAACCAAGAGATTCATCAGGTACTGCAACGAGTCACCCTGGATGAGTTCGCTCCGAAATCGCTGGTCGTGGACATCGACGGTCAAATCGTTTGTTCGCTGTCCGACACCAGTCCGTATCTGTCCAGCGGCGAAGGTTTGTTTCAAAACAATCTGATCGCAATGGCCCGTCGCGGACTGCGAATCGGCATTCGAACCGCATTCGCGGAAGCCAAACGCGAGCGCCGTCGAGTCGTCCGCGATAATCTGTCGGTTCCTTGTGAAGAGGGCCATCAACGCGTGAAGCTGACGATTCAGCCGATGATGGGGCTGGGACACGAAGCCGATCTATTCATGGTGGTTTTTCAGGATTTCGGGCCCCCGACCCCTGCAAGGGAGGGTTCGAAGGGTGAATCATCAGCCCCTAACTCTTCCAACGTTCCTGACGAAGATTCGCAACGGCTGATTGAACAACTTGAATGCGAACTGGCCGCGACTCGGGAGGATCTTCAACGCTCGGTGCAGGAAATGGAGGCCGCCAACGAAGAACTGAAATCGTCCTACGACGAGATGCTAGCCATGAATCGTGGCTTGCAGACGGCCAACAACCACTTGGAGATTTCGAAGGAAGAGATCCGCAGCACCAGTGAGGCGGTTGCTCGCGCCAACGCCGACCTCGAAAACTTGCTGCGGAGCACGCGAATCGCAACCATCTTTTTGGACAACGACCTATCGATTCGAAGCTTCACCCCGGCTGCCACGGAAATTTACAGTTTGATTGCGACGGACGTGGGGCGGCCACTGACTCAAATCGTTCCCAATGTTCACAACATGCCACCGCTTCCGGAGCGGGATCAGTTGGTGCAAGAGGATGGCGTGGAGGACACCGTCCTGGCTCATTCAGGAAAGGCATTCATTCGTCGCGCTCTGCCCTATCGATCGCACTTGGGCGACCACGATGGCATCGTGCTGACGTTCACCGACGTGACACAGCTCCGTGAAAGCGAAGAGCTGTTTCAATCGCTCGTCCGCGCATCAGCACAAATTGTTTGGATCACAAACGCCAACGGAGTCGTTGAATCGGACTCACCGAGCTGGCGTGAATACACGGGGCAATCACTCGAAGATTGGATCAGCGACGGTTGGCTCGAGGTGATTCATCCCGATGACCGCGAATTGACCCAAAGTGTGTGGGCGGATGCGGTCGACAAAGGACATCCCGTGGTGATGGAATATCGTCTGCGAAGCCGACACGGCGATTACCGATGGTTCCAGGTTCGAACCGCGCCGCAACGTCGCCCTGATGGGACAGTCAACCGTTGGGTCGGTATGAACATCGACGTCCACGATCAAAAGCAAAGCCGTTTGGAACTCGCTGACCGCGAAGCTCACCTGCGTCGCGTGATCAACAATCAGCTCGGCTTGGTGGGCGTGATCGATCGCAACGGAATGTTGCTGGAAGTCGACGACCGTTCATTGGAGTACGCCAGGGTTCGTCGAAAAGACGTGATTGGCAAACCATTTCACGAAGCGCCGTGGTGGAGCTACGATCCTGACGTGGCGAGACAGATGCGAGACGCGATGCAGCGAGCGTTCCAAGGCGAGCCTGTTCGATACGACGTGTCGCTGTTCGCACATGGTGATGACGGGGTGATGATTGACTTCATGATCGCGCCGGTTTTCGATGACAACGGCAACATCGAGTACTTGATCCCTTCCGGCGTCGACATTCGCGACCGCAAGAAAGCGGAGCTCGAGCAGCAAGAAGTCGCTGTTCGATTGGAAGCCATCTTCAACACCGCGGTGGATGGAATCATCACGATCGATCGTCAAGGAATCATCAACTCAGTCAATGTTGCCGCGACAAAAATCTTTGGCTACGAAATCGATGAACTGATCGACAACAACATCAACATGCTGATGCCCGAACCGGAACACAGCGAACACGATGGCTACTTGCAGACTTACGAACAAACCGGCCAACGTCACATCATCGGCCATCAACGGCAAGTGACCGGGCGACGCAAAGATGGTTCCACCTTCGATCTGGATTTGTCTGTCAGTGAAACGTCCTTGTCGGGCGACCACAAGTATGTCGGCATCGCTCGCGATGTAAGCGATCGTGTTCGCTCAGAACAAGCCATCAAAAACGCTTCGCGACGAATGCAAATGGCGCTACGAGCCGGTGGGATGGCAGCTTGGGAATGGACCCCCAAGATAAGTTACTGGACCAAAGAGATGTACGAACTGTTTGGGCTGCCCGAAGACCAAGAAGCCAGTCCCGAGTTGTGTTTCTCGCTGACGCACCCCGATGATGTCGAAGCCTTGAAACGACACTGGCAAGACGCCACCGCGGGGAACGGCGAATACGAGCACGAGTTCCGAATCATTCGGCCCGACGGCGAGATGCGGTGGATCACCGGGATGGGTGAAGTCGTTCGCGGAAAGTCAGGCAAGATCACTCGCATGTACGGTGTGAACTGGGATTCCACTCAAGAACACATCCAGGCGGAAACCCTTCGTGAGAGCGAGCGACGCGCCAACGAAGCCAGTGCCTCCAAGAGTGCATTTCTGGCGAACATGTCACATGAGATTCGCACCCCCATGACCGCGATCCTGGGTTACGCCGAACTACTGGAAGATCTCATTCCGGACGAAGTGGGCCAGCACCACCTACAAACCATCCGCCGAAACGGCGATTATCTATTGGAGATCATCAATGACATTTTGGACCTCTCCAAGATCGAAGCCGGCAAACTCGACGTTGAAAATGAAGCGTTCGATCCGGCACACTTGATCGAAGACGTTCGCAGCATCATGGAAGTCCGCGCCACGGAAGCTGGCTTGGCTCTCACCGTCCACTACGGACAAAGGATTCCTTCCCGCATTCAATCCGATCCGAAACGTCTCAAACAAGTCCTGATCAACTTGGTCGGCAACGCGATCAAGTTCACTCCTGAAGGAAGCGTACGACTGGAGGTTCGCATGGAAACCAGCCCCGTTCGCCTATGCGTGGATGTGATCGACACGGGCATCGGCATCGCACCGGAGCAGCAAGAACAACTGTTCCAACCGTTCTCACAAGGCGATTCCAGCGTCAGCCGAACCTTTGGCGGTACAGGGCTGGGGTTGACGATCAGCCGGCGTCTGGCAGAGATGCTGGGCGGTAGCATTTCGTTTCAGAGTGAAGTCGGCCAAGGCAGCACGTTCACGCTGAGCATCACCCCCGGCGACTTAACCGATGTCCCATTGGTAGATCACTCGCAGCCAAGAGCAGAATCTGTCGACCGTGTGGACGAGTTGCCTATCAAGCAGATTCAATTGGACTGCTACGCGTTGGTGGTGGACGACCGTCGCGACATCCGCTTTCTCAGTCGTCATATTCTGACCAAGGCAGGTGCAACGGTGGAAGAGTGTTCCGATGGCCAACAGGCGGTCAACAAGATCATGGAGGACATGAAAATGGGTCACTGCCCCAACGTCATCATCCTCGACATGCAAATGCCGAATTTGGACGGTTACGCAACCGCGAAGAAGCTTCGACAACTTGGCTACGATGCTCCCATCATCGCCCTGACCGCCGACGCGATGCAGGGCGACATGAACCTGTGTTTGCAGGCGGGCTGCAATGACTACCTCAGCAAACCCATCGACGCGGCCAAGCTTCTTCAGTTGGTCAGTGAATTAACATGAGCGAACTGACCACCACAGAACAACAACTGCGACTGGCTTTGTCGATGTCGTCGATGGGCGTGATTCACATCGACTACGAAACCGGACTGGCATCCGCCGATCAACAAGCCGCCCGGCTATTCGATTTGCCACCCGGCGAACAAGTCGATCGGGAAACCGTTCACGCCAAATTCCATCCTGACGATGCTCCCGCTATCAATCGGCACGTCGCCGAATCACTGGACCCAAATGGTGCTGGTGAATTTTCAATGGAACATCGGATCCTCCGTCAAAATGGAGAAGTGCGTTGGCTTAGCATCCGAAAGAAGGTCGTCTTCGAAGAACGCGATGGAAAGCGAGTCCCGGTTTCCTCGCTGCTCGCCGCCGTCGATATCACTCACAAAAAGAATGCCGAGGACAATCTCAAACGATCACAAGAAACGTTTGAGAAGCTGGTTCAAAACAGCCCGTTTGGGATCTACGTCGTGGATGACACGTTGTCGATGCGTTACGTCAGCCGCGGTGCTCGTGAAGTTTTCTCCCAATTCGACCCCATCGAAGGTCACGACTTCCGCGAGATCATGTTCACGATCTGGCGGGAGGAATTCGCCGCGGAAATTGTGGAACACTTCCGCCATACCCTTCAGACCGGCGAACCCTATCGAGCGCCCGCTTTTGTCGAAAATCGTCACGACACCGACCAAGTCGAATCGTACGAATGGGAAATCGAACGAACAACACTTCCAGATGGCAAATTCGGTGTGGTTTGCTATTTCTACGATGCCACCGAACACGAACAGGTCGCAGAGTCCATCCGCCGTCGAGAACAGTACTTTCGTGAGATGACGGACGCTGCCCCAGCGATGCTCTGGGTCACCGATCCAAACCATTCCTGCACTTTTTTGTCGCTTGGCTGGCAAGACTACACCGGTCAGTCTCAAGCCGAAGGCACGGGAACCGGATGGTTGGACATGGTCCATCCTGACGATC
This sequence comes from Rhodopirellula sp. JB055, assembly GCF_043100905.1. NCBI lineage: Bacteria > Pseudomonadati > Planctomycetota > Planctomycetia > Pirellulales > Pirellulaceae > Rhodopirellula > Rhodopirellula sp. JB055. Next base: position 22,327 of record NZ_JBICHO010000030.1, read on the forward strand.
GAGACGATGCCTACCGGACCATCCTCTCGGCGCTCAACAAACGCGAGCCATTCGAACACGACTTCCGACTTCGGAACGCAAACGGAAGCTATCGCTGGGCGATCGATTCAGGACGCCCCAAGTTCAATGCCCAGGGACAGTTCGAGGGCTACATCGGAAGTGTGATCGATGTTCATGATCGTCATCTCGCGGAAGAATCCCTGCGTCAACGAGCCACCGACATTGAAGCCAGCGAGAGTCGATTGCGTTTGGCGGCGGAGACGACCGGCTTTGGAACCTATGACATCACAACCGCAGATTCACAAGAAGTCTGGTCCGACGAGTTGTTTCGCATCCTTGGCCTGATGCCGGACGGCATTGCCGATCAAAGTCGTTACGAGTCATTGGTGCATCCGGAAGATCGCGATCAATTCCGAGAGACTTTGAACCGATCCATGACAACGGAAGGGCCCGATCGGCATTCCATCGAGTTCCGGATCATTCGCCCCGATGGCGAAACTCGCTGGCTCGTCGATACCGGACGCGCGCTCCGGGAAGGTGTCGGTCAACATCGTCGTGTCGTCCGCCGCATCGGCACGGTCCAAGACATCACCGATCGCAAGGTGTTCGAACAATCCCTGCAACGTGCCAAACACACCGCGGAAATGGCCAATCGTTCGCGAGGCGAATTCCTGGCCAACATGTCGCACGAAATCCGAACGCCCATGTCGGCGATTCTTGGTCACGCTGACATTCTCAACGACCACCTGCAAGATCCCGACAACTTGTTGGTGGTGGAAACGATTCGTCGCAACGGGAACTTTTTGCTGGCAATCATCAATGACATCCTGGACTTGTCGAAGATTGACGCCGGCAAGATGGACCTGCAAAAGCAACCCGTCCGGCCTGACTCGATCGTGGGCGACATTCGCTCGCTGATGGATGTCCGCGCGGCAGAAAAGGACTTGCCGTTGAAAGTCGAATTCGCGGGCCCCGTTCCGGAAACCATTCGCACCGATGCCGTTCGGCTGCGACAAATCCTGTTGAATCTGGTTGGCAATGCCATCAAATTCACCAGCGATGGAGAAGTGCGACTGCACGTCCGGTATGACCAGCGATCCCAGTTGCTGAACTTCGATGTGATCGACACGGGCGTCGGCATTCCGCCGGAGAAACTGGATTCGCTGTTTGAACCATTCACGCAGGTCGACAACACCTCGACTCGTTCCCATGGTGGCACCGGGTTGGGGCTGACAATTTGTCGTCGATTGTCGCAGGCACTGGGTGGACAGATCGACGTCTCCAGCCAACCCGGCAAAGGCAGTCGATTCACGCTGTGCTTGAAAGTGGATGCCAGCGGAAAATTGATCCAACCCAACTTGAACAGCCTGCCGACACAAGAAGTCCCCGCCCCAGAAATTCGTTTGTCGGCCCGCGTGCTGGTGGTCGATGATCGTCGCGACATCCGTTACTTGGCTCAGCACTTCATCGAGAAAGCTGGCAGCACCGTCTACACCGCCACCAATGGCCAGGAGGCGGTCGACTTCATCGAATCGCCCGACTCGCCGCCTGTCGACCTGATTGTCATGGACATGCAAATGCCCGTCATGGACGGCTACGAAGCCACCGCGGAACTCCGGCGGCGGAATTGCAAGCTGCCAATCATCGCTCTGACCGCCAACGCGATGAAGAGCGACCGGGAAGAATGCTTGGCCGCAGGTTGCACGGACTACACCACCAAACCGCTTGATCAACAAAAGTTGATCCAAATGATCGCCCACCTGACGGTCTGACTTGCGTTTGCGAACCCGATCCAAAAAGTTCGCATCAACCGAAATTTCGGAAAAGTTGACTCAAACGATCAAACTGCCACCGAAGCGACGGTCGATATGCGGAAGGAACGTCCTTCTTGCATGGAGCGAAAGATCAAGTGCGAATCGACACCCGCCCCTCCAGCGTGATGACACTCGAAGACCATCGTCGAAGCGCCAACCAAAACGTGCAGAACGTTTTCAGCGAAGTGCTGGAGAACTTCGGCCGCGAAAGTTACGCCAGCGCGGAGCCGGTCAGCACCGAAACACCACTCCAATCCCAGATCGAACAATCGTGGACCCATTGGTACCGAGTCGAACAACTGGGGCGTTATCAAGGCCAAGAGGATGCGGCGGCTCTCGGCGAATCCTTCGCGGGGGTACTGTCCAAAGCATACGACGAAGGCGGCTATGCCACGCCGAAAGAGTTCCTCCGTGGATTGCCGGCCGAAGAACTGGAGACCGTCCAGACGATTCACCGTTTGGCAGATCCCATCCAGGTTGAATCGCTGAGCGAGGAAGGGGCCCTGAATCTGTTGGTGCCGCCAGCGGCGCAGGTCGACCTCAACCGTGACGGCATCACCCAGTCGGGAAAATCCAACGGCATCCGCTTTCCGGATAGCACGACATCGCCGGAGGTGACAGAAGCTTGGCAGGAAGCAACCGCGGGCATGTCTTGGGGCGAACGAGCGATTTATGAACTGCGGATGAAACTTCCTGTGTTGACAGCGAATTTCATCGTCAATGGCGACGGTCAGATCACCGGCCAGCGAGAGCCTGGCGATCCGAATTGGGTCAACCCGATGGAAGATCCCGAGTTTTCCTTTGTCGAAGAAACCGAGCGCTGGATCGAGTACTTGGACTACTTCCAGAACCAAATGGATCCGGACGTGTACGCCAAAGATCGCAGCTTCTTTGAAACGTTTCAGCAAAAGCTGATCGCACACGGTGCTGCCTGATCGAATCCCGGCACAGAAGGCTCGCAGGCGTCGCCTTGGGGTGTGAAACGCCAGTGGGAAACCGACGTGTTTCACCCCCATGGTTGGCACGGCGACCCATCGACGTGGACTGGAGATCGCCGCCGTCCAAGGCTCTCTTTTCTCAAAGCAAAATCCAACCTTTTTGCAAACTTGATTGAAGTTTGGAGGCAGAGTCGGATTCGCCTTGTGGCACCCGCGGAAGCATTGGTAGAGACGGGAAGATCTTGTTTCTCGTGCCACGGATATGGCTGCTCATGCCGTTTCGATTCTACCGCTGCGATTTTTCGAAGCACCGCTTTTTGGCGGTCTTGGTTTGCTGCTTGGCGTTTGCCCTCTCGTCCACCGATCTCCACGCCCAAATGGGTGGAGGAATGGGCGGAGGCCAAGCTCAAGCACCTGCTGCCGTAACCAAACCCAAATTTCGTGATCACATCCACAACCGCGACGGCATGGCACTGCGCCGGGAAGAGGGCGATGCGATCGTGGGCGAAGTCCGCTTGGTTGGCAACCAAGTCATCAGCTCCGCGGATATCCTGGCAGAACTGCAAACCCGCAAGGGTCGCTTCTACAGCGAGGAAACCGTTCTGTCGGACGTCGGTCGCTTGAACGACATGGGATCCTTCGATCACGTCACCTTCGAGACGGAAGAACGGATCGCCGCCGTCCCAGGATCAAGCACCAAACAAAGCCAGAAAATTGTGCTGGTCACGTTTTATGTTCGCGAACGAGCGATGGTGTCGCAGGTCATCTACCACGGCAATTACCGAATGAATGACCGGGAATTGGCAGGACGTTCCGGAATCACTGCGGGCGATCCGCTGAGCGAGTTCGCCATTGAAACCGGTAAACGACGTTTGATCGATTACTACCACGAAGAAGGCTTCAACCAGGCCTCCATCACCGCGTCCATTGGATTGCCGGATGATTCCAATGCCGTCGTCTTTCGAATCAACGAAGGTCCGAAAGAACGCATCCACGACATTCGCATTGAAGGGGCCTCGATCGTCAGCGAATCACGCTTGAAAAAGGTCATTCAAAGTCGCGGTCCGATGATGGGCTTCATGAGCTATGTCGGCAACGTGGCAGACATGCAAAAGATCGATGCCGACGTCGATGTGTTGGCATCCTACTATCACAACCTGGGATTCCTGACTGCCACCGTTGGACGCCGAATCGAATACGACCACACCGGCACATGGATGACGATCACATTCGTGGTCAACGAAGGCCCGAGGTTCACGATTGGCGATGTCCAAATCGTTGGCAATGAATTTGTCACCGAGGAATCACTGCGACGACGACTGGAATTGAAAGCCAACGATGTCTTCAGTGGCACCACGATGCGTAAAGACATTGGCGAGATTGTCTACGGCTATGGCGAACTCGGGTTTATCTACGCCGAAGTCAACCCCAAGACGATCATGCGAGATGAAAACGGAATCGTCGATTTGGTCTATGAAATCACCGAAGGCGATCGCTGGAAGGTCAACAGCATTCGAGTTGAAATCGATGGGGAGCCGCACCTGATGCGAGAAACCACGATGCTGAATTTGATCGAGATTCAAGAAGGTGACTACATCGATCGCCGCGACTTAGAAACCGGACGCAACCGGATCGAACGCAGCCAACTGCTTGAAACCAATCCCACGATTGCCGCTCCGCCGGACATCATCGTGAAGCCATTGGAGGAATCGCTGAGATGAACTCCAAGCCCACACTGAATTCACTCCCGCTCAAGTCCCGCTTCAAGTCATGGATGCGTGCTGTGACCCAATCTTCCGAATCAGATTCTTCGCCCGCGTCGAAGCATCACACAGCACCGCGCTGGTTGCATGAACTGAACCGCTCGCTGTGGGCTCGCGTCTCAGCGTCCGCGTTGCTTGCCCTGTCATCCAGCGTCATTGCATCGACACAAAGTTCGGCTCAAACGGCTTACCCTTCACCACCGCCACCGTCGGCCTACGCCGCACCGCCCTCGCTGCAAGGTACCACGCCCGCACCCAACAATTCGACCTACGGTCAATCCGTTTATGGTGGCCCGTCAACTTACGGTGCCCCAGGAACCGGTGCTCCCGCGACCACTGCGCCAGCCCCCTCGGCTGCCAATCCCTACGCCGCACCGACCTATGGCGGAACCGGCATGGCTCCTTCTACGACCGTTCCCAACGGTGCGTATCAAGGCGGGACTTTGCCGGGGCCATTGCAAGGCAGCTTTCCTTCATCGCCCAACTTGGCACCTCCCGTCGTCAATCAACCCACCGTTCGTGAAGCGGACTTGATCATTCAAGGTTATCCCGCTCGCACCGGGCGATTGATGTTCGGTGGTGCGGTCAACAGTGACGCCGGTGTCACCGGGCAAATCACCGTCGATGAACGCAACTTTGACATCAGCCGTTGGCCCAGCTCGTTTGGCGATTTGTTCAGCGGAACCGCGTTCCGTGGTGCCGGGCAAACGTTCCGATTGGAAGCGGCTCCCGGCAGCGATTACCAACGCTATACCATGCAGTTCGCCGACCCGAACCTGCTGGGTTACTTGCCGATCAGCATGTCGCTGAGTGGTTTCTTGTACGACCGAACCTTTGACGACTGGGACGAGAACCGATTGGGCGGCCGCGCCAGTTTTGGCTATCGCGTCACACCTGACCTTTCGCTTTCGCTCGGCATCAGCGGACAAAACGTTGAGATCACCGACCCGCGAGTCAACACGGTGCCGGAACTGAATGCAGTGCTCGGCGACAACGCTCTGTTCAGTGGAATGGCGTCCCTGATTCACGACACTCGCAACAGCCCATTGCAACCCAGCCGTGGTCATTACTTCGAATTGAGTTTCGAACAAACCTTCGGTGACTACGAGTACTCGACCTTCGAAGCTGAATACCGCAATTACTGGCTGCTTCGCGAACGAGCCGATGGTTCGGGAAAACAAACCCTTTCCTACAGCGTCCAACTCGGATTCAGCGACGACGAAACACCGATCTTCGAGAACTACTTTGCCGGTGGCTACGCCACGATTCGCGGCTTCGATTTCCGTGGTGCCAGCCCGGTCACCAACGGAGTGGAAGTGGGTGGTCGGTTCCAGTGGCTCAACTCCGTCGAATACATGTTCCCTTTGACCGCCGACGACGCTTTTCGCGGTGTCGCATTTGTTGACTTCGGAACGGTCGAGCAAGACGTCGAGATTGACACCGATAACTTTCGCGTCGCACCTGGCTTTGGCCTTCGCGTCGCGATCCCGATGCTCGGCCCCGCTCCACTGGCATTCGACTTTGCGTTCCCAGTGGCAATGGCTGACACGGACGACGAACGAATGTTCAGCTTCTACATGAGTGCGATTCGCTGATCAAAGGTGAGCCTTTGCGGTTCACGTGGAGGAAGCCGCGGCTTTTTCTTCGGCCGCACTGGGCCGGTAATACTTCGGCAACACGGTCATCGGATCGGTCGTCTGCCCGGTCACAAATTTCCGGTGGGCCAGAATCGCCAAAGCGGAAGCCAACGTTTGCTTTCGCCCGCGCAAGTTCAGGTGATCCGTCGGAAGCCCCGTTCTGATCGCGTCTCCCGTGGCCCAAGTTCCTGCCTCGGCTGATTCCAACGCTTCCAACCATTCCGTTCGACTGAGCAAGTCAATCGGCCCATCGGATTTCCATCCCGAATCGGTCGCTTGGAACCGACCAACAAATGTTTGCCCGCGATAGGCATCCAAACCGACCAACAACGATTGGCCAGTCGACGGTCGTTCATCCGGTTGAGAATCTTTTTCAACGGAGTCGGTCGGCAACACCGCAGCCGCCAAAACCGACAGGGAATCCAACGTCACCACCGGAATTCCCCAGGCGTACGCCAACGTTTTCGCAGTGGCCGCGGCAAATCGCAAACCCGTGAACGATCCAGGCCCATCGGCGACCGCAATGTAGTGTGGCCGATCGGCACCGGCACGAAACACCGTTCCCGCTGAGATGGGCTCGGGTTGTTGCTTGTCGGAATCAATTGACTTCAGCAACGTTTGCAAAGTCGGCGCTAAACTTGCGGCGGCCCGCACATCGCGGGGCAATTCGATCGTCTCCACCACCTCGCCAGCTTGGATCAACGCCACGGATCCTTCGCGGCCGATGACCTCCAGAGCCAATCCGGTGACTGGTCGCGGGCTGTCAGTTTCGGTCCGGGAATCCATGATCGAGAGCTCAGCAAGTAATTTGCGTGGGATTGTCGTGCAAAATTGGTCCAGACTACAATGACACTCGGCAGGTTTAGCATCCAGGTGAGGTGACCGAGGAATTTTGTGAAGCGAGCGTTGATCAGCGACATCCACGGGAACCTTGAAGCGCTGCAAGCGGTTCTGGAAGACATCGACAAAGTCGGGGTCCAAGAAGTCATATGCCTGGGCGATATCATCGGATATGGGCCCAATCCATGTGAGTGCCTGGATTTGGTGATGCGACGATGCAAACACACCATTTTGGGCAACCACGATCAAGCGGCCCTGTTTGATCCCGATGGTTTCAATCCGATGGCGTTGCGTGCGATCTACTGGACTCGCGACGAGCTGGACAGTGGCAAAGGCGGCCCCTCCCAAATGAACGCCCGCTGGGATTTCCTGGGTGAATTGCCGCGATACATTGATGACGGCGAATTCAAATTTGTTCATGGCTCGCCTCGCGACCCGACCAACGAATACGTCTTCCCGGAGTACATGTACGACGCTCGCAAGATGGAAATCTTGTTTGGGAAAGTCGAAAAATACTGCTTCATGGGACACACGCACCTGCCGGGTGTGTTCACCACGGAATGCGAATTCATCACGCCGGATGAGTGCGATCACACGTACGCGTTGGGCAACAACAAACTGATGATCAACGTTGGCAGCGTGGGTCAGCCGCGTGACGAAAACAATCAATCGTGCTACGCGATCTTAGACAGCGATGCCAAAACGCTGGCCTACCGCCGAGTGGAATACGATTTCGAAAAGACGGCTGAAAAGATTTACGCACAACCCGATCTGGACAACGCCCTTGGCGATCGGCTGAAACGAGGACATTGATCGGGTGACACGTACAGCCATTCTTAGCGACATCCACGGAAACCTCTCCGCACTCGAAGCCGTCCTCGCTGATGTCGAATCGCAAAAGGTCGATCGCATCGTCTGCTTAGGCGACGTGGTGGGTTACGGCCCGGAACCCTGTGCGTGCCTGGACACCGTCATGGGGTTCGATTTCTGCGTGCTCGGCAACCACGACAGCAGTTCGCTGTTCGATCCCGAAGGATTCAACGTCGCGGCTGAACAGGCGATTTTCTGGACCCGCAGCCAACTCGAAGCCACCGGCGACGACCCCGGCGCCAGCCGCAAGCGGATTGAATACCTGTGTGCGTTGCCGCGAACCGTTCGTGAAGACCATTGGTTGTTCGTTCACGGTTCGCCACGTGGACCAACGAATGAATACGTCTTCCCCGAAGACGCCCAGAACACGAAGAAGATGGAAAAGCTGTTTTCGCTCGTCCCACGTGTTTGCTTCCAAGGCCACACGCACGTTCCGGGTGTGTTCACGATGGAACAGCGTTTCGTCCGTCCGGCAGACACCGGCACGGGATACTCGCTGGCTGACCCCAACGCGAAACTGATGATCAATGTCGGCAGTGTGGGCCAACCACGTGACGGCGACCCACGCAGTTGCTATGCGATCGTGGAACCCGATCTGGTGATGTTCCGCCGTGTCGAATACGACATCGAACGAACTGTCCAAGCCATTGAGAAAGAAGCCGAGCTGGACAATTTCCTTGGCTACCGGCTGCGCGAAGGCCGCTGAGAAAACCGATTCCGCACCCGACTCTCAATCATCGGGTGGCATCGCAATGAACGAAGGTGCCATCGCGATTTAGACGCGGACGTCGATGTGGCCGTTGGCGAGTTGCTTTTGCACGTCAACCACCTCCGCGACCATCTGAACAATCGCATCGCCGGTTTGCTTTTGAACGTCTAGGTTCTGCCCCAACAACGCGACATCAATTTGCGTTTGAGTCGCATCTTGGCGAGCTTGCAGAACCTGCTGAACGGCTGGAGGGATCGCACTCATGGTCAAACTCACAAAAAGGTTTGCACGTCGCATCGAACCAGGCACACCCTCGTCCGACACGCAAACCTACGTCATCTTTCGGCCCCCCCGCCGCAATCCTCCCGGCGGGGTCACGGAAACACTGCGGAACTGCAACCTCACTCACCATTGATTCCGATTGTATGGATCGCAACGCCTGAGTGCCCCCAAGAAGCACGCTCCCTGGATCAGTTGCCTTGCAAGATCGCCGGAATCGGCTTGCCCGCCAGTTCATCCATGATGCCCTGGCTGCGTTCTTGCGCGTTGAGAACCTCCATCTTGCCAACAAACAGCATCACTTCGCCGCCTTCCGGAATGGCTTCCTGAATCAACTTGCCGGCGGCGCGCCCGGCCAAGTAGTTGCTTGTCCCGAGATAGAACTTTCGCCGAGAAGCCGGTGCATCGCTGTCTTGGCAGATCACCGTGGTGGCTTCGCAGGCTTCATTGATCATGCCCACCTGATTTTCAGGATCGATCGGGCTGATCGCGATCCCATCCACATTGGCAGCAACATTGGATTCCAAGAATCGTTTTTGCTCTTCGATGGAACCGCTCGATGGCATTTGCACATCAACTTCACACCCGAATTGTTCCGCCGCACGTTTGCATCCAGCGTCGGCCAATGTCCAAAACGGATCCAACGAATTGGTGATGTAAGCCACTCGAACTCCCGTTCCGTCGATCTGCTCATCGCCGGACAAGATCGGTCCTTCACCCGCCTTCATTGCTTCCACGTCCGCAGCGAATTCATTGACGTTCTCAAGCGTGATCGAACGGTGAGGAATGATGATCATTCCCGACTCCGGCACATCAACTTCGCCGCCTTTGACAAGCGTTGTCAGCCACTGCACGCTGCGATATCCGAATGCGTAGGGTTGCTGCACCACCGTGCCATAAACGGACTGATCGCGGATTCCCGCCAAAGTGTCCGGGTGCTCGTCAAAACCCACGACCGCTACTTTCCCCATTGCATCGCTGCTTCGAAGCCCCGCCAGAATCATTGGCGTGTTCTGGCTCCACAACCCAACCAAGCAGGCCACATTGGGATGACGCAACAAAGTCGTCTCGGCATTCTCCTTCGCTTTCGAATTGTCCTGGTTGTCGGTCAGAATCCCCAGGACCGTGTAATCACCGCACTGACGCGGGAACCCCGATGCGTCTGCAGAAACCTCCGCCACCGCTTCGGAACCCGATTGCGATTGTTCTGAGGAACTGGAACCAGATTTGCTGCATCCAAACAGCAGAACCAAACCGAGACATCCCAACCAATAGCGAGCCATAACGACCATTCAAACAAAAGGACCAAAAGACGAAACGCCATAGTTTAGCAAAGTCCATTGGCTTCCACGAAACGGCCTGGAGGCCTGCTGTTGGGCGGCCCAAGGTTTGGCTGCCGGCGGAAATCCAAGTCAATTCGGACAAAGATTTGGCGGGAACCGTGACACGATCAGACATTTTCATCCCAGGACTTCGGCTTCGCCACCGCATAAAATTCAGTGAACTGCCGCTCAGTGAACCGCCACGCCGCCTGCTGCCCTTTCTTCTCCCCGCAAACCATTCAGGTGCAAAATGAACACGTCCGTCAAAACATCGATTCTGATTCAACGTCGCCTGCCGCTCTGGGCATCAACCAGCCTCGCTGTGCTGGCCGCCGTTGTTCTGGGTGCGTTCGTCTCTGCATCCGAAGCGTCCGCGCAAGGCTATCGCTATGGAATCCAAAGCAACGGGTTCAACCGTGGCGGGAGTGCCATCATCAGCCAACGAGGCGGGTTGCCACAGAACAACTACACCGCCCGCCGCCCGAGCGTCAGCAGCAACTCCAATCGCGGATCAGTGACGAATTACTACTACAACTACCCACGGCGATCTGCTTATCGCGGGTATGGCTACCGAGGGTACGGCTACGGGTATCGCGGGTATGGCTACGGTTTCGTCCCGGGATCGGTCAGCGGAACCGGATTGCAAATCGGCCCTGGAGGCGGGGTTCGTTTCAGCACGGGAACGTACTATGCCTTGCCCGGCTACTACGGCGTGCCGACCTACGGCTTCCGCTGAGGCGGGTTGCAACAGCAAAAGATCGCGAAATGGGAATGGTGGTGAAACGCCCTGAATTTGGCCGACAAACCAAGTTCTCGCCTCTTTTGGTTCGCCCTTTGCCTGCGAGTGGGCAGTGACCATAATGGCGTCCCACTTTCCCATCGCACCAGGATCTCCTCATGTCTCTCGCCGTTGAGTCCAAACCGGCCGTGGATCACCAAACCACTTACTTTCGCTGCATTTCAGGCTGCAGCGGAAAGCACTCGATCTTTGACGTGATCTACACCTGCCCAACCTGCGGCAGCCTGCTGGAGGTCTATCACGAGCGAGAACCTCTCAAAGAAAAAAATGCCTACCAGTGGCAACAATTGTTCGATTCCCGCGCCAGCACGTCCAAATGGCCGTTCGGCAGCGGCGTCTGGGGCATGCGAGAGTGGGTGGTTCCTTCCCTGGCCGACGAAAATGTGGTCAGCATGTTCGAGGGAAACACCAATTTGTTCTGGGCTGAACGACTCGGCGCACAACTCGGTGTGCCGGATTTGTGGATCAAACTCTGCGGCAACAGCCACACGGGCAGTTTCAAAGACTTGGGCATGACCGTCCTGGTCAGTGTCGTCAAGCAAATGATGGCCCAGGGCAGCAGCGTCAAAGCCGTCGCCTGCGCCAGCACCGGTGACACCAGCGCAGCTCTGGCCGCTTACGCCGCCTACGCGGGCATCCCCGCCATCATTTTCTTGCCCGCAGGAAAAGTCAGCACCGCGCAGTTGATCCAACCGGTCGCGAACGGTGCCCACGTGCTCGCCCTCGACACCGACTTCGATGGCTGCATGAAGATTGTCCAAGAAGTCACCAAGGACAATTCGATCTACCTCGCCAACTCCATGAACAGCCTTCGCATCGAAGGGCAAAAAACTGTCGGCATCGAATTGGTTCGCCAATTCGAGTGGGAAGTGCCAGACTGGATCATCATCCCAGTTGGCAACCTCGGAAACATCAGCGCTCTTTACAAGGGTTTCAAGCTGATGCTGGACCTGGGCCTGATCAACCGCATGCCGCGATTGGTCGCAGCCCAAGCCGAACGGGCCAACCCATTCTACGAGGCCTACAAAAACGGTTTCGCGGAAAAGGTCAGCGTCACCGCTCAGGATACCTTGGCGAACGCGATTCGGATCGGCGATCCAGTCAGCTACGCGAAAGCGGTCAAAGCCGTCCAAGAAACCAACGGGATCGTCGAGCAAGCATCGGAAAACGAGTTGGCCGAAGCGTCCGCGTCTGCTGACCTAACAGGCATGTTCACATGCCCCCACACCGGCGTCGCCTTGGCCGTGCTGAAGAAATTGATCGATCGAGGCGTGATTTCTTCCCAAGACAAAACGGTCGTGATCAGCACCGCGCACGGATTGAAGTTCACGGACTTCAAAGTCGGTTACCACGAATCAACGCTCGAGGGCATCGACAGCAAACATGCCAACCCAGCGGTTCACGTGCCCGCTGATGCGAGCGCTGTCAAAGATGAAATCGCACGGCGTTTGGAACAGCACAACCACTGATTCGCTGAAGCGAAGAAACGCCTGTGAAAGTTTCACTGGCAAACCACCACCTCTCTCCACGCTGGCATTGAACCTACACGGCGGTGGAGCGAGCGGTTTGCGTTCCCTGGCCGGCCATCGCGCCGGTTGTTCCCGCGTCCGTATTGTTCGTGGCTTGCTCCGGCGACCAAATCCGGAATTCGATTCCCATTCCATCTTCGGATGAGATATCGATCACCGCACTCCCGCTCGCTCGAGCGAGTCAGCGACGCACTTCATCCTATGAATTCCCTTCGAAGCAAACGCAGAAAAAGATGGTTCGCAGCAGCAGCGGTCTGCTTAGGCTTTGCAGTCGCATTGCTTCTTTGTGAATCCGGACTCCGCCTTTACGTCGCATCGAGAGGCTGGACACCGAACTGCTATGCGACGGGACTGACCTTCTTTGTCCCCGACGAAAACGCGGGACACACACTTCGCCCCAACTTGGTTCTGCGTTCGTCCGCCTACGACATCCAAACCAATTCGCTCGGCCTGCGCGGCGGCCCGGTCGAGAAACAGAAACCCGAGGACGTTTACCGAATCGCAGTCCTGGGCGGCTCCAGCGTGTTCGGCTACCTCGTTCCGGAAGGGCAAGACTCCTGCTGCCTGCTGGAAGAACTCCTCAACGAGTCGGGCGGATGGCATGGAAAGAAGGTCGAAGTGCTCAACGGCGGAGTGCCTGGGTTCAACATGACTCAGGTGCGACATCGCTACGAACAAACCATCGCCCCCTTGGATCCCGACTTGGTGATCCTTTATCTCGGCTGGAACGATTCCAAACTCGCGATTGCCAAGTCCCCTCAATCGATCAACCAAACCCCGCCGGCACCAAGCTGGACCAACCGACTGTTCGCGAAAAGCACGCTCTACGGACTGGTTCGATTCCGACTGTTTCCCGCGGCAGCACCCCAGTTTGCTCCGCCCGCCGATGCGTCCACCCAGATCACCACCGAAGGTGCCCAAGCATTCCGCAACGACCTCGAAGAACTGCTCGCTTCCATTCGCCAATCCGACGCGCAAGCCGTGATCAGCACTCAGTTGATGGCCGCCAATCCAGGCTGTGAAAATCTGGAACGCTACCTGGGCGAAACGCCTCCGCAAATCGAAACCAACCAAATGATCGGAAGGTGGATCACTCAAACGATGCGAGACGTTGCGGAAGCATCGGCAACACCACTGTTCGATGTCGCCAACGAAGTTCCCTGCCAACCCGACTTGCTCGGCGATGCGATTCACCTGACTCGGGAAGGCCACCGGCAAGTGGCCGTCGCCTGGGCAAACGACCTGGCCGCGATGCAGCCGTGAGAGTTGCTCCGCAGCGACCCCTCAGCAATGAACCACAGCCAAACAGTGAGCAGGAAAGAAGCGTCCGACAAGCCGGTGTCGGCGGCTCACAGGTTCCGCCCTAATCACTCCTACTTCACGACGGCCAGCACCCGCTCACTCATTCCCCCGCTCACTCATTCCCCCGCTCACTCAGGACGCAGCACAGGAAACAGGATCACGTCGCGGATGGATTTTTGGTTGGTCAGAACCATCACCAAGCGGTCGATGCCAATCCCCAATCCGCCCGCAGGCGGCATCCCGTAACGCAACGCGCGGACGAAGTCGTGGTCCATTTTGGCCATCGAGTCTTCGTCGTCCTGACCTTCGAGTTGAGTCTTGAACAACTCTTCTTGCAGATCGGGATCGTTCAGTTCGGTGTAAGCGTTGGCCAATTCCATCCCGCAAATGAACATCTCGAAACGCTCAGCGATCTCGGGGTTGTCCTTCTTGCGTTTGGTCAACGGGCAAATGCTGGCCGGATAGTCCGTCACGAAGATCGGGCCTTGCAGTGAATCCTCGACCTTCTCTTCGAAGATCTCGTTGCGGATCACATCGGGGTGTTTGCCTTCGATGGTCAGCTTCAGCCCCTTGGCGTATTCCTTGACCGCGTCTTCGTCGGCGGGATCGATGCCGGTGGCTTTTTGAAACAACTCCGCGTACGTCGCACGCTGGAACGGCGGCGTGAAGTCCAACATCGTGCCGTTGTATTCACGTTTGAATCCGCCGCCAATCTTTTCGATCGCGTCGCAGATGATCTTCTCCGTCAGATCCATCATGGATTCGTAGTTGCCGTACGCCTGATAGGTTTCCAGCATCGTGAACTCAGGGTTGTGCCGTGGCGACAGGCCTTCGTTGCGATAGACGCGTCCCAGTTCATAAACGCGTTCCATCCCACCGACCATCAATCGCTTGAGGTGCAGTTCCAACGCGATCCGCATGGTCAACTGCATGTCCAACGCGTTGTGGTGCGTTTCGAACGGACGAGCGGCGGCGCCACCGGGAACGGTGTGCAGCGTCGGGCCTTCGACTTCACAGAACCCTTGGTCGTCCAGCGTCGAGCGAATGCTTTTGATGATTTTGGTGCGATCGAGGAACGTTTGCATCACGCCATCGTTGAACGCCAAGTCGGCATACCGCATCCGTTGACGCAGGTCTTGATTGGTCATCCCGGCGTGCTTTTCCGGCGGGACTTCCAACATCTTCGTCAGCAAAGTCAGCTCTTCCGCGAACACGGTCAGCTCGCCCGTGTTGGTGCGGCCCAGTCGACCTTGAACGCCGATCAAATCGCCTAAGTCAAACAGCTTGGCCAGATCAAAGTTTTCCTCACCGACCTGCTTCTTGCCGACAAAGATCTGGATGTCGCCGGTCCAGTCGCGGATGTTCATGAAGATCAACTTGCCCGTCGGCCGAGACAGCAAAATCCGTCCGGCAACGCGAACGATTGGGCCGATCTCCTCGCCTGGGCCGTTGTCGGCTTTCCATTGGCGGTAGTCGACGTCTTCGCTTTCAACGTCAGGCAGGGCGATTGTCTCGCCTTCTTTTGGTTTCCACTGGATCTCTGGGATACGATCGCGGCACTCACTGACCAGCAAACGGTCGTCGAAACGCTGGCCCCAGGGATCAATTCCCTTGGCGGCGATTTCTTCCAGTTTGTGCCGACGAGCCGCGTGCGGGTCGGTCAAATCGAGGTCGTCGGCGTTGGAAGGCTTATCGGTCACGGCAAATGCACTTGCGAAGGTGGAAACAATCAATCGGGCTGACGATTGTGAATTTGCCGCCTCATTCACGCAAGGGAGCCGTTTTTCGCGAGCGCACCCGTTTTCGCGAGCGCATCAGCCACACTTGGGCTCTGGTTGAGAAGACGCCGCACCACTCCGTTTGGGCCGACATCAGCCGCCCGCGATTGGCCGCGTTTGCAAATTGCGAAAACGCCGGTTTGTGTTCTAATGAAGGGCTTGCCGTGAAAACGCACGAATT
>NZ_JBICHO010000031.1:0-6979 GCF_043100905.1 Rhodopirellula sp. JB055
CTGGCAATGATCGCGGTGGGAACCGTGGTCAGCTTGCACGCCGTCGCGATGCCACGTGAATGAGCGTCATTGGACAAACCGACAGGGTGCGGATTCTGTTCCTCGGATGTTTGGCTCAAAATACAATCGACTCATGCAATACCACCAGCTCTTGCGCCGCGAATTGTCCTCACGCTTGATGCTCATTGCCCTGTTTTCGTTTGGTGCGGGTGACGGTCTGTTGTCAGCGGCCGATCCGGCCGGCAGTGGCCCACGCAGTTTTGGCCGCCAGGGAATCCCTTCCATGGCCAGCGGAAAAGCAAACGGATCGCTCCCAATCCCCGCCGCGGGATTGATTCTCCGCGAAGGGACTCGAGTTGGACCGATTACGGGCCGTTTCGTGCTCAGCGGTCACCGCTGGCGATTTCTTCCCGAGCGTCCTCCATCCCCAGGCCACAACATCTCGGAAACGTTGGTGCAGCGCGGCTTGGCTCGCCAGCCCTCCCAGGATGAGGACACGCTTCTGGGTCAGAAACAACCCATTGGTCGAGGAATTGGCACGTTTGATTCTTCCAACTTGGAAGACCCTGACCTGCCGATTGCACCAGCGACCATCACGGTTCCGATGACACTGGTCACAGAAAACCTGATGCTTGACCGCATTTCACGCGCAATCGAAGAAGATTCCAACGACGACCGCTGGACCATCACCGGGTACGTCACCGAATTCCGCGACGAAAACCGGTTGGTGATCGAGACATCCGTTCGAGCTCCGATGGTGCCAAATTCTCGGTCGGTTCTCGATGGACGCTGAATTCATCTGGCGACACGCACCTGATTGCGTCAAAATCAGGCAAATTCACCAGCACCAGCGGTGAACGTTCAGTTTTGGCAAGAAGCCGCCCAACAGGTCACCCCACGTCATGCATCCGGGATGGAAACCGTGAAATCGCGTCTGCATTGGATGCGTCAGCGTGCTCTCGACGCAATTGCTTATGCGATGGTGCGTTCCATCGTTGCGCTGATTCAAATCATGCCGCTCGACATGGGTGATCGATTCTGCCGTGTGATCGCGGCCATTCTCAGCGGCCCGCTGCCAATTCGAAAAAAAGTCATTCAGTCGACGCTGTCCCAGATCTTCCCAGATTTGCCCGCTGCGACGGAAAAGGACCTCACTTTCGCAATGTGGCATCACTTGATGCTGATGGTTTGCGAAGTGGCCTGGGCACAGCGACGGCTGCATCGCTGCAATTGGTACCAACACGTTCGGTTCCACGGCAACCGAACCATCCTGCGGACGATGCTCAGTGATCGGCCCTCGGTTTATGTGACGGGTCACTTCGGTAACTTTGAAGTCGGCGGTTACACGATGGGTTTGATGGGCGTTCGGACGTTGGCCATCGCTCGCCGATTGGACAACCCCTATCTGCACGATTGGGTAGAGGACTTTCGCAGTGCCAAAGGCCAAGACGTCGTCGATAAAATCGGCTGTGCTCCGATCGTGGAACGACATCTCAACGAAGGCGGCATGCTCTCGTTGCTGGCCGATCAACACGCGGGAAACAAAGGGTTGTGGACCGATTTCTGTGGTGTCCCAGCGTCCTGCCACAAAGCTTTGGCGTTGTTCTCTTTGACGGCCAATGCGCCGATGATGAGCGTCTACACACGACGCATCGACGGAAAACCCATGCAGTTTGAATCGGGTTTGCTGGGCGTCGTAGATCCAGCCGCCGGGACGGAAGATGGCCAGTCCGTTGGGCAGATGACCGAATGGTACAACAGCCAACTGGAATCGATGATTGACATCGCGCCGGAACAGTACTGGTGGCTGCATCGCCGCTGGAGAACACCGCCAGAGAAGGTCGCTCGTCGATTGCAAAAGAAACGCGAAAAAGCGATGCAGAACTCTTCCAGTTCAACGACCGGGAAGACATCGACTTCACAAGCTGCTTGATCGGTCTTCCAGGCCATGACGACCGTAGGCGTTCACTTCACCGACGGCAGGAACTCGGTCGTGAAGCAATCCTCGGATTTCACCGAATCTGCCTCGACCAATTCCAACTCTGCCATTTGGCTGACCAACATCTCCCAGCGTTCGGCACTCATCGTCCCAACTTCATCGGGATTGCCCGACGGCATCGCCAAAGGGATCATCTGCTCGGCGCCAAACTGCAACGCCTCCTTCGTCATGCCATGCTGGTTCGCTTTCAGAATCGCGGCATTGGCTTTCTCGGGATTTTTCAGAAACGCCTTCCACCCCGCAACGGTGCCCGCCACCATCTCGCGAACGATTTCAGGTGATTCGCGAATCATGCCTCCCGTCGTCACCAAAACACTTGAGTATGGGTTCCATCCCAATTCGCTGACCATCAAAGTGCGAACCTCCAACCCTTGTTGCTCGGCGATCAAAGGTTCAGCCACGCTGTAGGCTTGCACCGCGATTTTCGGATCTGTCACCATCGCCGCGATGCTGTTGTGGTAGGGGACTTGGCGGACATCTTCGAGATAGCCGCCCTGCTCGAGAAACGCGAGGAAGGCTCGCCCAGCTTGACGCTGCAGAGTCAGCCCAGACAGATCGTCTAGTCTTTCGACGCCGCTATCGGCACGCACCAAGATGCACCGCGGGTGGTCTTGAACCGCAGCCATCACGGCCACCACATCGGCGCCTTGCGATCGAGCCAAAACCACATCATCCGCATTGGTGATTGCGAATTGGCTGCGTGCCGTTGCAAGTTCTGATGCCACTTGAGTTGCTCGTCCGCCCGGCTGGATGCTGACTCTCAGCCCCAAAGACTCGTAGGTGCCATCAACAACAGATTGGTAGACGCCGCCATGTTCCACCTCGGGATACCAGTTCAATTGAACCGAAACGTTGGTTGCGGATTCGTCGGTCGCGTCGCTTGATTTGTTTTCGGTTCGTTGCGAGCACCCCGGAACAACAAACAGCAACAGGCAACCGACAGACAACCAAGCTCGCGTCAACTCAGACGCACGGGCGTGGGAGAAATGGATTGGCGATTGCATCGGTGAACTCAATTCACAAGAAGGTATCGTTTCAAGAACAGTCGGCTCAGTAGATTCACTCCGCCAAAAAGAATCAAACCCAGCACGGTAGAAACCGCCAAGGCGGCCATCAACGCGTCCGTCATTGTACGAGCTTGCCAGCCCGTCATCACGGCACCCAGCCCTTCGTAGTCCGCGCCGTTGCTAACGAAGAATTCAGCAACGATTGCACCAATCACCGCCAAACCACTGCTCACGCGGGCACCGAGCACCAAGAAAGGAATTGCAGTGGGCAACTGAACGCGAAACAGTTTTTGCCAACGTGTGGCACCATACATTCGCAGCAAATCGTCGTGCTCAGGACGAACCGACATCAGACCCGTGGTCACGTTGTTGACAATCGGGAACAAACAAATGATCACCGTCGCAATGATCGCCGTCCGAAACTCGTACCCGGACCAAATCACTAGCAGCGGCGCGATCGCGACGATCGGCACCGTTTGCAAGAACACCACGTAAGGGAACAACGCCCGACGCAGCAAAGCAGATTGACTGAACAACACCGACACACCGCCACCCACCATCACAGCGACCAGCAAACTGATCGTCGCCGTCCACAATGTCGTCCCCCCGGATTTCAACAACACCACACGATGTTGCCATCCGGCCTGAGCGACTTGCCAAGGTGTGGGCAGGAGAATCTTTGGCAGATCGAACAGCACCACAATGAGATGCCAAGTCACGATCCCGATCGCGGCAACCGCGATCACCGCGAAAACGATCCATGCCACCTCTCGACCACTTTCGCGTGTTGGCAGAGAACGTCTCGACGACTCGCTACTCATCGCAATGATCCTTCCATGGCGATCGATGCCGCGGTCTCAAGGGTGTCGCTGACTTGGCCGAAGAATTCAGCGAACGCGTTGGTGCGTCGGAGGTCTTTCTGCGGTTCTGATGTCGCCAGAGGGTTGTCCAGTTCGCTGACGATACGTCCTTGATGCATCACGCAAATCCGTTCGCTGAGCTGAATCGCTTCGGCAATGTTGTGGGTCACCATGACACTCGTGAATCGATGATGCCGCCACAATTGCAGCAACAAGCGACCGAGCTGGTTTCGCAGCAAGTCATCCAAAGCCGCAAAGGGTTCGTCCAGCAACAAGAACTCTGGGGCGGTCACCAATGCGCGAGCGATCGAGGCTCGCATCTTCATTCCGCCAGACAATTGGTGCGGATAACGCTCCACCGCATCCGCCAATTGCACTTCTTGGATCGCCGCGACAGCGCGTTCCCGCATGGCTTTCGCAGACAACCGGTCCCGCCGTCGGCCCAGCGTGAGCGGCAACGTCACGTTTTGAAGCACGTCCGCCCAAGGCAACAAGGCAGGTTGTTGGAACACAAACGAAGTGGCAACGGATCGTCGATCATCGCCTTGCCGGATTGCCTGGTTGCTTCGCTGGGTTCCCCGATTGCTTCGCTGAGTTCCCCCACCGCTTCGCTGAGTTCCCCCACCGCTTCGCTGGCACTCACCACTGGTCAGCGTCTGCAATCCGGCGATGACTCGCAGCAGGGTGGTCTTGCCACATCCACTTGGACCGACGAGAGCCAGCCTTTCTCCTTGGCGAACCACCAGATTGATACGATCGAGGGCGCACACCCCGCCGGGATAGGTTACCGTGGCATCGCGGCAAACGACTGCGGTGCCAGCATCGAGTTTGTCGGTTGGGGCGTTCATGTCCAACAGAGTTTAATCATTCGGCAATGGACTCTAACAGGACGTCTGCGATCATAGGTGTGATGGCATCACCCGAGTGGGTTTGACCGACGATTCATTCCACTCGGACGACCGATCCGAGAAGACGAGACTGGCGAAGACACTGGAAATTCGATGAAGACATTGGAAGTGCATTGTTTGGGGACGGCAGGGTATCACCCCAACGAATCTCGCCACACGTCGTGCTATTTTCTTCCGCATTGCGGTGTGGTGCTGGATGCCGGCACCGGGATCTTTCGATTGCCTCAGTTGATCCAAACCGATCACCTCGACATCCTGCTCAGTCACGCTCACTTGGATCATGTCATGGGCCTGACATTCTTGCTGGACATTCTGTACCAGCGGCCCGTGAAAGAAGTTCGCGTGTGGGGGCAAGCAGAGAAATTGGCTGCCGTTCAAGAACACCTCTTCCACGAAGCGATCTTTCCTGTCGCGATTCCGGTGAGTTGGCATTCAATTGACCAGCAACCGGAGTGGGACCTAAATGGCACAAAGATGTCGTGGCGACACCAAGACCACCCTGGCGGATCGGTGGGATACCGGCTCGAAATCGCGCGTCCCGGTTCCACGGTTTCGGATCCTCTCGCCCAGGTGGTGTACGCCACCGACACGCTCGGCGCCGAAGACGACCAGACGCTGGAGTGGATGTCGGGAGCCGATCTGCTGATGCACGAGTGCAATTTCGACGATCAAAACCAGATGTGGGCGGAGAAAACCGGTCACTGCTACCTTCAAAAGGTCTTGCAAATCGCGGCTCACACACAGCCGCAACGTTTGCTGCTCACTCACATCAACCCGATTGCCGAGCTGAACGTGAAAGACCAGACCGCATCGCTCCCATTCCCGATTGAAATTGCCACCGATGGTTTGCAAGTCGCCTTTTAAGATTCACGCTCGCCGAGCCCCGTGATCAGGATGTGGCTGTTTCTCGGCGAGCTTCTTCGACGCGGTACATTTCCCGCCAGGGCAATTGGATGCCGCCGTCGATCGTCAACGTGCTGCCGGTAATGTATTCGCTTTTTGGGTCACACAAGAAAACGGCACCACGACCGATTTCGCGAATTTGGCCCAAACGTCCCCAAGGCAACTTGGCACCTTCGGAACGAAGAGTTTCTTCTTGGAAGAACTTTCGCTCCCCTGGCGTATCGATCCAACCAGGGTGAATGATGTTCACGCGAATTCGGTGCGAGGCGAGTTCCACAGCGGCGGTGCGAGCCATTTGGTCGTTTGCCGCCTTGGCCATGTTGTAGGCCATTGCGCCAGGCATGGGCATGTGGGCGTGTGGGCTACTGATCACGACGATGTTGCCCCCGTTGCCGGCGTCGACCAATTTTTGAGCCCCCGCACGCACCAAGTGGAAAGCTCCCCACATGCTGACGTCGATCGTGCGCCGGAACTCGTCCATGTCCGATTCCAACATCAGGTGCCGGTCACTGTAGGCAGCGTTGCTGACGACGATGTCCAGCCCGCCCATACGATCGCTCGCCGAGTCGACCATGGTTTGAACTTGGGCCGGATCCGAAATGTCAGCCCCCAACGCAAACGCGGACACACCAAATGACTCGCATTCCTTGACGACGTTTTCGGCTTCCTCTGGATTCGAATGATAATTGATCGTAACCGATGCACCGGCCTGAGCCATCTCCAAAGCGATTCCACGCCCAATCCCACGCGAAGCTCCCGAGATCAACGCTCGCTTGCCGTTCAGGGATCGCACGGGGACAGGGGAAGAAATCGAATCGGATGACTCAGCGGACATTCATGAAACTCCAGGGGAAGGGCAGTCGGCGGCAATCATTCTCAACAACAATTTTGTTGGAAAAGCGCGTTGCCAGTATAGCCAGTCATCGACAATCCGTTGAACTTAGGAGTCCTGCCGGCAGCAAAGTTTTTTGATCCGCTTGACGCCGCACGCTCCCAATCGTCAATCTGCACAGATCTTATCGCCCATCGCGATTCGTCGTCCGAAGGGACGGCCACCGATTCTGCACGGACGGTTTTGGTTGTTGAATGTGGCCTCTTCGACCAGCCATTTGTGATCCTTCCTCCGCAACGATGGCCCATGACAAACGATCCTAGCCGCATCCCGCCCTCAACGGAATCTTCAGGTTCGATATCCTCGGGTTCCAAATTGCTTCCGACGGACCCGCTGGTGGTCATCGGTTGGCGTGAGTGGGTCGGATTGCCTGAGTTGAGAGTCCGCCATATCAAGGCAAAAATTGACAC
>NZ_JBICHO010000032.1:0-23642 GCF_043100905.1 Rhodopirellula sp. JB055
CAGACCCTGCGGCACGCGAACGATGTATTCTTCTTCGTCCACGAAGTACTCGGTCAAGAAACCATGACGCAGGTTGATGCCGCGTTCGTAGTAGGTTTCTTCGCTGGTCATGTCGTTGGTGCCGATCAAGTCATAGATCGAATTCCCAGGACGGCGAACCGTGGCGGTCACGAAGTCGCCCGGTTTGACTCGTTTGACGTTCTCGCCGACGGCTTCAACAACGCCAAAGCACTCGTGACCGATGACCAAGTAGTCGTCGCCTTCGGGGGCGTTGCCGTACAACGCATCATTGATTTCGCGGTCCGTCGCGTCGACGCCAACCTTCAAGACTTTGACCAAGACACCCAAGCCGTCGGCGACCTGGTCGACCGATGGGCGAGCGATCTCTTGCATGTGAACACTGTTGGGAGTCCCTGGCCTGACCGCGACGGCTTTCATCAAAAAATCCACTCATCTGGGGGTATCGAAGAAAAATCGGAGGTCGGATTCGACCCCCTCTTTGGGTTCAAAAGACAGAATCGCCCTCAAACCGCCCAGATCCTAACGAGACGGGGAATTTCCTGTGAGGGGGTTCTCGATCTATTTTTCGCAACAACGGTTGTCAAAAATCAAAGGATTGGAATACTGGGTGTATGGCAACGTCTTCTTCCACCTCTGATTCGACTTCCGATCCGTCGAGCGAGCGTCCCGTTTCGGTGGCGACATCGCGAGCGCAAGCGGCTGTCAACGCGTCAGCGGTTCGGAGCGTGGATCGGGAGTTGTTGCAGTGTCTTCGCAGTGGTGAACCGAAGGCGATTGGTGAATTGACAAAGCAATTGGGCGTGACCGCGACGGCGGTTCGACAACGTGTCGAACGGTTGCTCGAGGTTGGGTTGATCGCTCGAGAGAAAGTCGTCGCTGGTCGTGGTCGGCCGACCTACCACTACGTGTTGACGCCCGCCGGGTATCGCCGTGCGGGTGCGGATGCGACCGAGTTGGCCGAGGCCATGTGGGCGGAGATTGTTGCGATCCCCGATGGAGACGTTCGCGAAAAATTGATTTCTGCGATCGCTTCTCGATTGGGGCGTCAATTTGCCGCGGCATTGCAGAGCGATGCCGATGGTCTGATGGATCACGACAAAAACAAACCGGCGTGTTCGTGTCAGACAAATGATGGGGACGAAGTTTCGTTCCAAGAAAGGATGCAGCGATTGACGTCGATGCTGCAGACGAAGGAGATTTCGGCCTCGCTGATCGAGGCGACGTCTCAAACAGACGGTGTCCTACCGGTTTTGGACATCGAGGCATGTCCCTACCCAAGTTTGACCGCTGCGGCGGGCGACCGGTCGATGTGCCGACTCGAAGAACAAATGTTGTCCGAAGCTTTGGGCGAAGACGTTCATCTGAGCAGTTGCCGGATGGACGGTGACTCCTGTTGCCAGTTTTCCACCAAATCCGACAGCGACACCAACCCAACATCCCATTCCGAATCGGATTGAGAGCACGACTTTCACCGATCTCGCTATACGACCAACTGTTTATCTCTTGAAGGCTTGTCTTGCCATGAATCACATCCTGAAAATCGAAAACCTGCACGTTTCCGTCGGTGACAAACCGATTCTGCGCGGCGTGAACCTGACGATCAACCATGGCGAGACACACGCTTTGATGGGACCCAACGGCAGCGGCAAAAGCACGCTGGGTTTGGCGATCATGGGGCACCCTGGTTACACGGTGACCGATGGCAGCATCACCTTGGATGGCGAAGACGTCTTGGCGATGGCACCCGACGAGCGAGCTCGGGCAGGCATCTTCATGGCGTTCCAACGTCCGATGGCAATTCCTGGCGTGAAGATGGCTGACTTCCTTCGTCACGCAACGACCAACGTTCGCAATCCGGATCGCAAAGAAGGCGAAGAGTTGATTCCGATGCGTGAGTTCCGCAAGGAGCTGAAGGAAAAGATGGCTCACCTGCGAATGGATGTCGAGTTCGCTCGCCGCTATGTCAACGATGGTTTCTCTGGCGGCGAAATGAAGCGAGCTGAGATCCTTCAACTCGCCATGTTGCAGCCCAAATTCGCGGTCCTCGACGAAACCGACTCGGGCTTGGATGCCGACGCTGTGCGATTGGCCAGCGAATCGATCGCCGACATCGGCCGCGAAAAGATGGGGCTGTTGATCATCACGCACCACGACAAATTGTTGGTGCACAATCCACCGGAATACACGCACGTGATGCTCGGTGGCCGCTTGGTGGAAACCGGTGGCAAAGAATTGGCCGTGGAATTGCACGAGCATGGTTATGACCGCATCCGCAAGTCGTACCCCGAAGCCGAAGCTGCCAACCAAGAAATGTTGGCTGAAGAAACCGCCGTCTGATCGACAGCGACGATTCCTACCGAAACAGACTCCACACCACGCCTACTGAGCTTTACCCATGGCGACCGACGTCACTGAAAACGACCAAATCGGCGAAATCAATAAGTACAACTTCCGCACCGAAACGACCGGTGTTTTCAAAGCCCAAAAGGGCCTGAACGCGGAAGTCGTCAATCAAATTTCAGACATCAAGAACGAGCCAGACTGGATGCGGGAATTCCGCTTGAAGTCCCTGGCCGAGTTTGAATCGCGACCGATGCCCGAATGGGGTGGCGCGCTGGATTTGGATTTCCAAGACATCTATTACTACCTCAAACCAACCGGCCAGTCCGAGAAGTCTTGGGACGACGTTCCTCAAGAAATCAAAGACACGTTCGACAAGCTGGGCATTCCCGAAGCCGAGAAGAAATTCTTGGCCGGCGTCAAGGCTCAGTTCGAAAGCGAAGTCGTTTACGGATCGCTGCAGGAAGACCTTGCCAAACAAGGCGTGTTGTTCACCGACACCGACACCGCAGTCCGCGAACACCCCGAATTGTTGCAAGAGTACTTCGGCAAGGTCATCCCGCCGACCGACAACAAATTCGCCGCTCTCAACAGTGCGGTTTGGTCCGGGGGTTCGTTCATCTATGTGCCACCTGGCGTGCACATCGAATTCCCCTTGCAAGCGTACTTCCGTATCAACGCGGAAAGCATGGGGCAATTCGAACGAACGTTGATCATTGTCGACGAAGGTGCCAGCATTCACTACGTCGAGGGCTGCACCGCTCCGATGTACACCACCGAATCGCTGCACAGTGCGGTCGTGGAAGTGATCGTTAAAAAGGACGCTCGTTGTCGTTACACGACGATCCAAAACTGGGCCAACAACATCTACAACCTGGTCACCAAACGTGCTTATGCGTACCAGGACGCGACGATGGAGTGGGTCGACGGGAACCTCGGCAGCAAGCTGACGATGAAGTACCCCGCCGTTCACATGATGGAACCCGGTGCCCGGGGCGAGATCCTTTCGATCGCGTTCTCGTCCGCCGGTCAACACCAAGACGCTGGTGCGAAACTGGTGCACGCGGCTCCGAACACAACGGGCCAAATCATCAGCAAATCGATCAGCAAGAATGGCGGACGCAGCAGTTACCGCGGTTTGGTTCGCGTTGAACCGGGGGCTCACAACAGCAAGAACAACGTTGTCTGTGATGCGTTGATCCTGGACCCCGAAAGCCGCAGCGACACGTACCCGTACATCGAGATCGCGGAACAAGACGTCCAGATCGGTCACGAAGCCAGCGTTTCGCGAATCGGCGAAGAGCAAATGTTCTATCTGCTCAGTCGTGGTCTGACCGAATCCGAAGCCAGCACGATGATCGTCAACGGTTTCATTGAGCCGCTCGTTAAAGAATTGCCGATGGAATACGCCGTCGAAATGAACCGATTGATCCAACTGCAAATGGAAGGCAGCGTCGGCTGATTCATCGTCGACACGCAAACACCAGTTGCTCGCGGCTTTCCTTGGTCGCACTTGAAAATGGCGCATTGATAACGGAAGGGCGCGAGCCCTCCGGTGACGCATCGGGCGGCTCGCGCCGCTCCGCTAAGACGATCTGTTGCCCACCACAACATGTAGCTCGGCGGTCCCCGCCGAGTTCGCAATGAACAAGGTTGATTGACACCCGAGTCTTTCTCAGCGGCTTTTCCTAGCGACCTTCCATTCACTAAACACCCTTTTCATTTTTTCTCCATGACCACCACCTCAACCCTCACGTTCGATGCCGCCGGCTTCGAAGCCTTTCTCGCATCGCGGAAAGATGAACCGCAATGGTTGACCGATCTGCGACGGGAATCGTTTTCGCACGCCGACGCGATGGATTGGCCCGCTCGTCGTAGCGAAGAATGGATCCGCACGGACATTCGAACCTTCCAAATCAAAAAGTTCGCTCCGCCGGTCGAACCGACCGCGGGCGATGTCCCCGCTGTTCACCAACTTCGCGATGGAGTGGAACCCGGCGGCGTTTTAGAAACCTACGACAGCCAAGTGGTTTCCGAATCACTCGACGAAGAACTCGCCGCAAAAGGCGTGATCTTCGGCAGCTTGGAACGTCTGTGCCGCGAACAACCGGACAAGGTCCGCCCGTTTCTCTACACGGTCGTGGATCCTGACTACGACAAGTTCGCTGCACTGCATGCTGCGTTTTGGTCCGGTGGTCAATTTCTGTACGTGCCCCGTGGCGTCGTGATCGAAAAACCGATTTACCTTGGTTCAACGCTGAGCGACGGCGGAACTGACACGGCTCACACATTGATCGTGTTGGAAGACGGCGCCGAAGCGACGGTTCTTCACGAGTGCAACAGTGCCAATCCAGAAGCAGCCGGTTTGCACATGGGCGCGGTCGAGCTGATCCAGAAACCTGGTTCGCATCTGCGGTACGTCAACGTCCAAGAATGGGGCCACAAGACCTATCACTTCGCGCACCAACAAGCCAATATCGACCGCGATTCGCAGCTTCAGTGGACCATCGCTGCGATGGGTTCCGGATTGTCTAAGGTCAACCAATCGGTCGACATGGTTGGCGAGGGAGCCAACTGCCAAGTCAATGGCGTGATGTTCACGGAAGGCCGTCAGCACTTGGCCTATCACACCCAGCAGTACCACCGGGCGCCGAACTGCCACAGCGACTTTCTGTACAAGTCCGCTCAGCAGGACAAGAGCCGTACCGTGTGGCGTGGGATGATCAAGGTCGACAAGGTCGCTCAGAAGACCGACGGTTACCAACGCAACGACAACTTGGTGCTGTCCAATCATTCGCGAGCCGATTCGATTCCTGGTTTGGAGATCGAAGCTGATGACGTGCGTTGCACCCACGGCAGCACAACAGCCAAGGTCGACGAAGAGCAAATCTTCTACGCTCGTTGCCGAGGCTTCACGCAGAAGGAAGCCACTCGCATGATCGTCAGTGGATTCTTCCAGCAGATCTTCGACCGGATCACGATCGAAAGCGTCCGCGACGCACTGGCCGCCGCGATCGCACGCCAAGTCCGCGAATACGAGTGATCTCGAGTTCCGTGTGTCTTAAGCACGTGAGCGGGAGTCATTGGGCTTGATCACGTAGCGGCGTCTTTCCGAGACGCTGTCATTTGCGAGTCTCAGAGAGACTCGCCTACGCGAGGTTTTACCCGATCATTCCTGCCGAGGGGCTTAGCGGAGTGGCGCGAGCCGCCCGGTGAGAATCCAGAGGGCTCTCAGCCGCATTCCTGTAGCACGGTGGTCCCTCACCGTGACTTCCCCCAGAGCGTGAATCCAAGTAAGAACGGGCAAGCAACAGGTGGATGAATTCTGACTTACAATGGTCAGGGTCATTCACCATGAGGCCCTCCATGACGCCAACCCAACGAATCTCGCGACTGCAGTGGGTGTGCTGGGTTGTGATCGCGATTGGTACAGTCGTTCAATCATACAATCACAGCACCGGGCCCGATTTGGTCTCGCTGCTGCTGATGTCCGCGGGCCTGTCTTGGTTTGTGACTTGGTCGGCGATTCAATGCGTGCTTTGCCCCGGGCAGATTTGGCGGAATGTCCTGCGGACTTTTGCTACGGCGTTTGGGTGCGTCATGGTGTTGGTCATTGGGCACAAGCTGTTCGAGTGGCTTGTTGACGGGACCTCACCGTTGGACGCTTGGGAGAACGATTATGCGGTCGTCTCAGGCACTTTGTTCGCGGTCTCCCTTTCCCTGATCGCCACCATGTTCTGGGTCGGCATCGCAAAGTACTTTCGGGTGCGGCTGCGCGATCGTGTTTCCAACGAGTCGATTAGCCCGGCAATAGTTTCCGTCGCGGATCTCATGCTCTTGACCGCAGCGGTGGCAATTCACATCGCGGTCGCACGCTTGCAGCAACAGGTAATATTCGTGCGAATCGTTGGACTCTTTGGGCCGGGGGTTGTCTTCCTGATCATTTTGATGGGTGGGCTCGGCTCCGCGTTTCTTGGCTGGTTCGTGGTGCTGATCCCATCTTGGATATCGATGGCTCGGCATTGGAGCGTTCTCCGCCGTCGCATGGCTTGGACGGCGTTTTATCTCGCGTGGTTGGTGTTGGCAGCGATTGCTTGGATTGGGAACTGGACGGAACCTGATTTCTGGATCACGTTTTTGGTAACGGCGGGTTGGATCGCGTGCAATCTGATTTTGGTTCAATGGTTGGTCGTCAAACATCCAACTTTCATTGGGATCGAGTGGTATCGTTTGTCGAAGACAGTGAGCCACAAAACATCGTCTCGGTGAACGTGGCGACTATCACGCAATTTGTTCTGCCTGTTGCCCAATCCCTGGCTCGTTGCGGAACTGGTTTGGAACTGGGACAATACGAGCATGGACCAACAACCACTTCAACAAGCCATTCGACAGGACAAAGTCGAGCGAGCGAGGCAGATGTCTCTTGACGATCGTCTTGCTGCCGGTGCTCGATTGCATGCCGAGCAATTTGCGCGGACGCGCGATCTGCTTCGTGGATTGCACCCGGAATGGCGCATGGGCGAGATTGAGGTTGAGATAGCACGACGGCGTGGCGTCCTGCGTGATCGGGACTCTAAACGCTTCTATCGCCAAAACACTTCCTAAAACTCTGCTGTCGCGGATGCGTCGTGACAGTATCAGACGGCAATGAGGCACTTGCGAAGGTCGTCACCGCGTTGAACGAGTCCAACATCTCGTACATGCTTGTCGGATCATATTCGAGCAACGTGTACGGTGTCCCGCGTGCCACTGGAGATGCTGATTTCGTGGTCGAGATGCTTCACGATTCGGTCACTGCGGTTGTAGGAAAACTGGGCGACGACTTTCGAGTGCAGTCGCAAGTCGAATTTAAATTGTTGACGGGGACGACACGGCGAATCTTACAATTTGTGCCTTTTGATTTTGTCATTGAGTTATTTGAGTTAAGCAATGATCCGTTCGACCAGTCTCGTTTCGCTCGACGCGTGTCGGTGCAATCGGACTTGTTGGGTGGAACGGTTTGGTTGCCGACAGCCGAGGATGTTGTCGTCCAGAAACTTCGCTGGGGACGCGCTCAAGACTTAGCTGACGTTTCCGATGTTATCGCGGTTCAGGGTAACTCTCTCGATTGGAGTTACATCCAAAGTTGGTCTGATCGACACGATTCCTCTGATGTTTTGCAACGCATCCGAGATGAGCTGTAGTGATGACTTAAAGTTTTTCTGCGATCGGCAGTGATGATCGCATGTCGCATAGCGGATCGCCTGAACAGATGATAAAGAACTGAAAATCACACGCGAGCGGTAAGCTCGACGTAGGCGTTAAGGTTTGAGCCATTGTCACGCTCGAAACTCACTTCACTGGAAATCCGGACACTTCTATGACATCCACACCGTTGCGTTTTCGTCCTCTGCTGAAACAAACCATTTGGGGCGGACGCCGATTGGGCGAGATGCTGCACAAGTCAATCGGTGATGCGGACGACTACGCCGAAAGCTGGGAGATTGTCGATCATGGTGATGACCAGAGTGTTGTCACCGACGGCGAACTGGCGGGGCAATCGTTAGGAGAACTGTTTGCCAACCGCCGCGAGTGGTTGATGGGCAAGGACTGGGTGGAAGCCAACCCAGATGCCAAGACCTTTCCGTTGCTTCTGAAGTTCCTGGATTGCAACCGTGTGTTGTCGGTGCAGGTGCACCCGGACGATGCCTACGGTGCGACGATGCAACCGCCAGATCTGGGCAAGACCGAAGCTTGGGTGATCCTGCACAGCGAACCCGACAGTGTGATTTACTCGGGGCTGAAGGCTGGCGTTGATCGCGAAACTTTGCGAGAGATGATGTTGGCGGGTGAGACCGATCGTGCGTTGCACTCGTATCATCCCGAAGTGGGAGATTGCGTTTTCATTCCTGCGGGAACGGTGCACGCCTTGGGTGGCGGATTGGTCGTCGCGGAGATTCAACAATCCAGCAACACGACGTTTCGATTGTTCGATTGGAACCGCGTGGATGCATCGGGCAAGTCGCGACCGCTGCACATCGAATCATCGCTGGAAGTGTCGGATTACGAACGCGGGCCGGTTGAGCCGATTCGCAAACCGATTCACAGCGGAACGGAAACGTTGGTCGAGTGCGACAAGTTTGTGCTGCGACGGGTGCATGGCAGCGATCAAACGATCGCCGGTGATGACCGTTGTCACTTGCTGACAGTGATTTCCGGCGAAGCGATTCTGTCGGGTGAAAACGGCCCGACGAAACTGGCCACCGGCGAGAGCGTGCTACTGCCCGCCGCGTGCGACCAGATGGAATTGCAGGCCGGAGAATCCACCGTGCTGTGGATGTCACCTCCAGCGAGCGTTTGATTTAAAAACGCGAAAGCGGGTTGTCGCGGTGTTTCAATGGAAACGGCACCAGGGCACCGTTTTGACGGTGCGATTCGAGAGCGGCACAAACCATTTCGACGGTCGTTCGTCCTTGGACCGCGTCGCAAAGTGGCTGGCGATCTTCGCGAATTGCGGCGACCAAATCGCGAGCGGGGAAGCCATGGTGTTCCACCATTTGTCGCAGATCCTTTCGCGGTTCGGGTTTGCCAATTCCCGCGGCGGTGATGGGGATCCAGGCAGTTGGTTCGGTTGGTGTTCGAAAGGGATTGCCAGGCAACAAGTACGCCAGCGGGCTTTTGTCAATATGAATCGCGATCGTGCCTTTGCTTCCGATCAATCGCAAGCCAAAGCCAGCGTTCTCGGTGCCATCGTTCGCGACGGAATCAAACGTTGTGATGATGCCGTTTGACATCTGATAGCGAGCGTGCACGGCGTTACCCGCCATCAGACCCAAACCTTCGGGGCCTTCGTGAACGTCCGATGGTTCGGCCAAACGACCATCTTGCATCAGCGATGCTGAGCAGGAGATCGGGTCACCGACCAGGAAGTTTGCCACGTTCAAAACGTGGGTGCCGAGCACCCACAAGTCTTCGACACCACCGCGGCGATCGCCTTTGCCTCGCCCACGAATTTCGAGGAGACGCCCAATCTCGCCGGTCTGGATCAGCTCACGTACAAACGGCAGTGTGGGGTGGTATCGGTTTCGATGAGCGATCGCGATTTTGACGTTGTGTTTTTGGCTTGCCGCGATGAGCGAGTCGGCTTCGGCCGGTGTCGCGACAAAGAATTTCTCAATGTAAATGCCACGGGCACCGGACTGGATCGCTGCCATCGCCATGTCGTGATGTTGGTCCGCATGACGAGGACAAACCGCGACGATGTCAGGCTGAGTCTCATCGAACATCTTGCGGTAATCGTCGTAGCCACGATCGACTTGGAGACGTTTCTTGGCGGCTTGGAGTCCGTCCGGGTTGGCATCCGCGATGGCGATCAATTCGGTGTCAGGCAAGCGTTGCCAGATGCTATCGAGTCCGTGTCCAAAGTTGCCGCGACCGGTGTGGCCAATCGCGACCGCTTTAAGTGAGTCTGAGTTCGCTTGGCCGAGAGCGGGTGTCGCGAGGCTGGCCGCTGCAGTTGCGGCGAGAAAGTGTCGTCGTTGCATGATCGATCACTCAGGAGGTGGGGAGTTTTGAGGGAGCATGGTGGGGGCTCGATCATAACTCGAAATGTCGACCGGTAGTTCGCGTCGCTGAAATATCAGTCTCCTTGGCCAACGGCCATGGTCAACCTGACACGAAGAGCTGAATCTGGCCGTTGGCCAAAATTCGGAATGTATGTGGTCTGGTTCCTGGGACGTTGTCCCAGGCTAGGTTGAAAAAGGCCGTTGGCCAACGAGTGGTCGTCAAATTCACTTCTCGCCCAAGCCGACGATTTCGAGCAGTCGCAAGGCGTTGGTGGTCGGTGACACACCGTCGCGCATCTTGTAGTCGAACGTCATTCGTTCATCGCCGCTGGCATCGGGCGTGATCGTTTCGCGGAAGTGAACGGTGTGGGCGAGTTTCATCAGTTCCGGATCATCGGCGAGTTCCAAGTCATGCGTCGTGATGGCACCGATCGCACCGGCGTCGACTAGGAACCGTAGCACGCGAGCGACCGCGATCTGACGTTCACGGCTGTTGGTTCCCTGCAGGATTTCGTCGAGCAAGAAGAACTGAATTCGGTTGGTGGAGCCGGCGGCACGTTGTTCAGCCAAATCACGAGCATGCGTGACAACGGCCGACAGACGGTTCAGTTCTGCCATGTAATATGAGACGCCTTGGCTGAGGTCATCGCTGACTCGGATGCTGGTTCCCATCTCGACGGGCGGCAGGCTCATGTGTCGACAGCAGACTGGTCCGCCAGCCATAGCGAGGGCGACGTTCAAACCAGCACTTCGTAACATCGTGCTCTTGCCGGACATGTTGCTGCCGGTGACGAGCAACAACGTTCCGGTGGGGCCGATCGTGACATCGTTGGTGACGCGGGCATCGTCTTTCAACAACGGGTGCCCCAATCCTTGCAGGGTGATGGTGGATTCGCCTTCGAGCCACTCGGGCGACGACCACTCCGGTGAATCGTGTTGCAAAGCAGCGATCGACATCAAGGCTTCGAGTTCGCCGAGGGCGTCAAACCACTGGGGGATTTGGTTGGAGTAACGAGACTTCCAATTTTCCAAACGACGGAGCACGCGAACGTCCCACAACCAGAACGCTTGTAGCGGCAGATACAGCAGGAACGTGGATGCGGTTTGCTTCAACCCGCCCATGCGAGCGACTTGGGCCAGTTCACGCATGCCTGTGGAAGCGGATTGGGATCCCTCGGCGTCTCCGAGCAGCGCCCGGCGGATGTGCGCTGTCGGCCCAGCAGGATCGGCAGGAGATTCCGGCAACCAACTCGCCGCATCGAACAGTTCGGCGTAATCGTTGACGCTGCGTCGCGACGCCATCGCGATTTGAAAGATGGCTGCGACGGGGCCGAGGAGGAACGATCCGATGGCGAGATTCAACACCGCGATTCCGATCAGCCCATAGATGCCTATTCGCACCCAATCGCCTTGGCCGGTGATGGTTCCAGCAACCATGCCGAGGACGATCGCGATGGCGACGACGGCCGTGAAGTTGCCCCAGGGAATCAACCATCGATGCGGTGGCAACCAGTTGGGTTCTTTGGACCACTGGACGAACGATTCTGGGTCGCCAGAGCTGCCGCCGATGTCACGGGCGAGCACATAAAAACGCAATCGGTCTTCCGGTTGATGGGCCAGGTGTTTGACGGAAGCATGTCGATCTTTCGCGAGCGGCGGATCGACGGGGCTGCACAACCAATTGGCTAGAGTGCGAACGCCGGGTGTGGTGGCCGCCATGGAAGTCAATTGAAACAGCGACGCGTCGCCGACCAAGTCGAGGTCGCCCGCGAGCGCTTGTTGCTCGGGTGCTAGCTCAACCTCAGATGCACGAATGCCGATGCTGTCACGGGCCAGTGATTTCCAGTCCCGTTGCAATCGAGCTTGCAAACGATGCAGGGTCCGGGATTGGTTGCGAAGCAATTCCATTCGATCGCGAACGGTTTCGTTGCGAACGACTGTCACCAGAAACGCGATCAAAGATCCCACGGCCACGCAAATCCAGATCACGTGTTGGGTGGCGAGTGAAAAGCCGATGCCCAAAACCAATCCGACAAAGAACACCATCCGCCAAACGGCAAACCGTGAGTCGGAAGCTTCGAGTTCCTGCAAATCGTGATCGATGGTCTCGATCTGGGAAGCGTAATCGGACATCCGTATCAGGCTGCATCCAAAGCGGTGGAGGACCGGCGTGAGGGACGAGAACGTCCGTCAATGACTTTCGTCGCCACGCGGTCTTGAAGGTTGGGTCGAAAAATGGTCAGCAACAACAATGGCAAGAACCACGCCATGTACAGTCCGCCGCCGTATCCATGCCAAAACTGAGCCGCGACCATCAAAGCGGCGGAGCAACTGATCAGAATGCCCAGGTTCTTTTGTCCGGGCCAAACGGCGAAGAAGAAGCTCAGGATCACGTAGCCGACGATCACCGGCAAACGCCAGATCGGATTCCAACCGAGTTCCCAAATCCCGGTCAGTTCGTGGGGACCTTTGTTGGGATTGAGCACCCCAAACATTCGTTGGACATGGGTCAGGAAGGGTTCGCCACCGGCGAAGGCGAGTAGTGCCATCAAGACAGTCAACGCAATCAACACGGCGCCTGCGAATCGTCCGACACCGCGTTGCCAATAGAAACTGCACCACAGTGGTAACAGGAACAACGGGTAGTACAGCAACCCAGCCGCAGCACCGATGAACAACCCAGCGATCAGAGGTTTGCGGTACATCAGCACCGCCCACAGGATCAGCGCAGCGGGGACCACGTGATCGACTCGGCCGGTCATCTGAGCGGTGTAAGGCATCAACAGATACAGCGTCGCGCAACCGGCACCGGCGCGGAGGTTCCCAAAGTGCCGATTGCCGATCAGCAGGATGCCAATCAAGACAGCGGACTGGGCCAAGATGGCAATGATCTTGGCGATCATGGTGCGGCGTTGTTCCGCGGCAGTCAATTCAGCCATCGTCGGTGGTTCGGCCCCGGCGATCGCTTCGCTGATCGGCCGCGTGGGGATGGCGGGCAACATGTTGATCAGCGCGTAACCAGGCCCCAATTTCGGGCCTTGTTCTTGCTGGATCTCAGGCGTGCTGGCAACGACATTGGCCATCATGAAGATGAACAGAGAGATCCCCAGAAAGTTCAATCCACCGGTCGTGAGATTGGGATCCAACAGCGGAC
Source organism: Rhodopirellula sp. JB055 (assembly GCF_043100905.1). Classification (NCBI taxonomy): domain Bacteria; kingdom Pseudomonadati; phylum Planctomycetota; class Planctomycetia; order Pirellulales; family Pirellulaceae; genus Rhodopirellula; species Rhodopirellula sp. JB055. The sequence goes on from NZ_JBICHO010000032.1 coordinate 13,060, forward strand.
GCCGCACCATCAAGGGATCGAGCAACATTCGCACGAGCACCAGGAATTGGATGCCAAACAAGGTGATGAATCCGGTTCGTTGCAGTTGCGCCGCCCGTTGGTAGGCATCCGATTCCTGAAGTTTCGTCAGTTCCGCTGTGGTCAGTTCGCGAGGTGTTGGCGGTGATTCGGGTTCGGCCGGTGCTTCCGCAGTCGCCGTCAGAGATTCGGAGTTGGCTTCGGCTTCGGTGGTGGTTTCTTCGACCGGCGACAATTCGGCGGGCGCAGCATCCTCGCGTTCCGCTTCCACGGGCATGGAGTTGGCGGCAGCACTGATTTCTGCGGAAGCCAATCGAGCCAAACGTGTTTGCCGGCGGTAGCCTTCGTTGACCATCAACAATCCGGGAGCAAGCAAGATCAACAGGACGATGTCGAGATTGCGGATGCTCCAGAACCGACGAAAGACGAAGAACAGTCCAATCGTCAAAAACGATGACAGATACACCCACGTCGTTGGGTCGGGCCGTCGGTAATAGAGGAGGAATTCGCTCATGGTCGTAGGATAAACGTCTGAACCAACGACGGATATAGCGGGCGGTGCAGTTCTGCTGAGAACTCGGGCTCAGTTTACTTGCGGTTGTCTCGTGAAGCGGACGTGGTGGCTCGCGCAGCAGGGGGTGGTGGAGTCCGATAGAATGGCCTCTCTTCCACTCTGCCCGCCTGATCTTTCGTTCGAGGACTTGCCCATGCGATGCGTCCGTCGTCAATCCTTGGTTTATGTTGTGTTTGCGCTGGGGTGGCTGGGGATCGGAAACCATGTCGCGCGGAGCTGCGTTGCCGAGGAAACTCCTTCACATGACGAGGTGGCGGCCTCGCTCGCCCGAGCCACAAAGTATATGTCGACCACCATTGCCGATCATGGTGGGTACGCGTGGGTCAGCAGCGTGGATGGAAAACTGAGTCACGGGGAAGGGGCCTGCGACCAGGATCGTGTCTGGGTCCAACCACCTGGCACGCCGGCGGTTGGAGATGCGTTTCTTCACGCGTTTGTTCAAACCGGTGACCCCGTGCACCTGCGTGCGGCCTTCGACGTCGCTCAGGCATTATTTGACGGCCAGCTCGCTTCTGGAGGATGGGGGTACTCCATCGATTTCAGTGCCGAACAAAGAGCGAAGATTCCCTATCGAACCGGTGTCCGGTCCAATGCCGAAAAGATGATGCACACGCCAGAACCAGGTGGGTGGGAGATCTGGCGAGCCCGAAAATGGAAGCACAACCGAACCGTGCTCGATGACGACACGACCTCCGCAGCGCTGTCGTTCCTGCTGCACCTTCAAGAAACCATGCGGGAAACCAACCAGTCCTCCTCGCCTACTTTGGCTCGGGCGATCAATGTTGCCATGGAGTCCACTCGTTTGTCGCAGTACCCGATCGGTGCCTGGAGTCATCACTACGACCGTCTGCCAATCCAGCCACCAAGTGTTTCGCACTATCCGATTTTGCAGGCGAGTTATCCCGAGGAGTGGTCGCGAACATGGACCAAAGATTACGAGGGATGTTACATGCTGAACGACAACATCACGCAAAACATGATTCGCATGATGTTGTTGGCCTGGCGAGTCACCGGGGACGATCGCTTTCGAGACAGCGCGATCCGCGGTGGCGAGTTTTTACTGCGTGCGCAGATGCCAGAACCGCAGCCCGCGTGGGCACAGCAATATGATCGACACATGCACCCGGTTTGGGACCGCAAGTTTGAACCGCCTGCGATTGCAGGGGCTGAATCACAGACAGCGATCGAATCCTTGATGGATCTGTATGAAGCCACCCAGGACGCCAGGTTCTTGAAACCGATCGAACCCGCCATTGCGTACTTGAGAACCTGTTTGCGTCCCGATGGGACCTTGCCGCGGTACAGCGAGTTGAAGACCAATGACCCGCTCTATTTCAACGGAAACTACGAGCTGACCAACGATGATTCAGAGATGCCAGATCACTATGCATTTGTAGGATCTTCCCGATTGGATTCATTGGAGCGTCGCTATCAAAGAATCCGTGAGGGCAAAACGAAAAAAGCCGCCTCGATTCCCGCGAATCGGATCGCGGGAATCTTGGCGGCTCAGCATGACGATGGTGGTTGGCGGGAACCGGGGTTCGTGCGAGATCCCGAGGGCCGCAAAGTGACGCCAAAAGAAGGCGTCATTCATTCGGCAACGTTCGTGAAAAACGTTCGGATGCTATGCGATTACCTGGATTCCATCGCGTCCCATCCTTAACCCATCTCGATTTCGTAGCCTTCACGGTAAGGACGAGCCAGCATGGAGTTGGCTTGTTCGTCGCCCACGATTTGCTCGTTTTCGTCGTCCCATTTCAGTTCGCGGCCCAAGCGAGCCGAGATGCCAGCCAAGTGACAGACGTTGAGCATTTCCATGTGCGTGTGCACGTCGGAGATGGGCTCGAGTCCTTCACGATGGCAGTGCAGGAAGTTGAACCAATGGGCACGACGTTCGTTGTGCTCGATTGGCAGGCTCTTGTAGACCTTCGAAATGGCGTCTTCTGGCAATGGGTTGTCCGCCAAGTCCTCGACTGGTTTGCCGGACAGGTTTCCGCGGCTGACGAAGATGCGACCTTTGTCGCCTTCGATCAACACGCCGTTGCGGGTGTCGTTGCGAATGATCATCTCAGTGCCGCCTGGGTAGGCGACCTTGAACTGGAACGCGGTTGCGGTGTTGTAACGATCGATCTGGACCGGTGTCCCGTCTTTGTATTCGACGGGGTGCTCAGCGGTACCGCCGAGTGACACGGGGCCTTCGGTTTGACCGTTCAGCTTCAGTGCCCAGTTGCAGATGTCGACGTGGTGAGCGCCCCAGTCGGTCAGTTTGCCGCCGGAGTACTCGTACCACCAACGGAACTCATAGTGACCGTTGGATTTCTTGCCATTTTCCGAACGGCGATAGTCGACCTTCGGTGCGGGGCCAAGCCAGAGGTCCCAATCCAACGCGTCGGGTGGAGATGCAACAGGCAGGGCGTCGCTGGTGGGAGCTCCACCGATGGCCGCTTGCACACGATGAATTTTGCCGAGGCGGCCTTCGTTGACGATCGCCATTGCTTTGGTGAACTTGTCGAACGTGCTGCGCTGTTGCGTGCCGACTTGGACGATTCGCCCGGTTTCTTTTTGGACCTTGCGAATCAATTTGCCTTCGTCGATCGTCAACGTCAGTGGCTTTTCGCAGTAGACGTCTTTGCCGGCGTACATGGCTTCGATCAATGGTTTGGTGTGCCAGTGATCAGGGGTCGCGATGTGAACGACTTTGATGTCATCGCGTTCCAGGACTTTTCGGTAATCCGAGTGCATGGCGGCTTTGCCACCACTGAACTGGTCGTTGGCTTGTTGAGCACGGCTGGAATCAGCGTCCGCGATGGCGACCAAGTTCAGCCATTGCTTGGCGGAGTTCAGGTTACCGCGACCCATGCCACCGGCACCGATGAGGCCGATGTTGATCTTGTCATTCGCGATTTCGTCGGCCAACGAACGAGGTGACCAGGCGAAGTAAGGCGTCATGGCAACGGCGCCCGCGGCCGCTTTCAAAACCGTCCGGCGATTTGTGGGAGCGGTTTCAGGTTTGGGTCGATGTTGGTTCAAGGGAGGCCTCATGTGGAAGAAGGGGGCGGGCAAGAAACGCGGGGCGATCCCCACTGGAGAGCGATGAGACGAAACAAATGCCTCATCCAATGCCGCTGCTTTGAACGGTTGTTGAGTGCAGTATACTCGAAAGAGTCGACCAAAAATCGAGTCAACGTGAATTCCTGGGCCGCGAATTGAGGCCGCAAAACGAGCGGTTTGGCGAAGCTTGGGACCGCAGGAGGGCCATTTCTGCTTCTGCGGCGTGAGCCAGGATCGCTTCGCCATTAAGATGGGACTGCACCGAGACACCGAGTGGTCTGTCACAGCTACAAGTTAGGGTTGATCGTAGTGGATGAGGCGACCAGTCCTCGGATTGGACACCAGTTCGGGACTCGTCGCCTCGTCCACCACCCTAAGAATAAAGTCGACAGACCACTCGCCGAAATCGCCGAGTTGCCAGTGGGACTCGCGCAAAGCGTCTGGACTTTTGACCACGAATTTGGTCGCCTGAATGGCACCGATGATTCAACGCCCCAACTGATAGAGATACCGATGTACCTCCGCATGGCCAAACGATTCGCGCTGGAAACCGATAAACGGTTGCTCGCCAAAGCAGTCTGGGCACTCGGTGTGAAAGGATTGCGAAGCGTCCATCGTCACAAACGGCGACTCAAACGAGGCGAGTTCTTCCCCCCGTTTTTGTATTTGTCGGTGATCAACAGTTGCAACCTCCGCTGCCAAGGTTGTTGGGTCGACGTCGGCGCGAAACAACACAAGATTGAACTCGACGCTGCCAATCGAACCATTGAGCAAGCCAAGGCGATGGGCAACAGCTTCTTTGGCATCTTGGGCGGCGAACCGTTCATGCACAAAGATTTGCTGAATTTGTTCGAGGCTCATCCGGATGTTTACTTCCAGGTTTTCACCAATGGTCATTTCATCACCGACGAAGTCGCCGCGAGACTTCGAAAGTGTGGCAACGTCACGCCTCTGATCAGCGTCGAAGGATCGGAGATTATCAGCGACACACGCCGCGGCCGTGATGGGGTTTTGAATCAAACCATCGCCGGCATCGAAGCCGCTGTTCGAAACAAGTTGCTGGTCGGTGTGTGCACCAGCGTTTGCAAATCCAATATCGACGATTTGGTTCGCGACAAATGGGTCGATCGATTGATCGAGATGGGTGTGATGTACACGTGGTTTCACATCTATCGGCCCGTTGGTCCTGAACCCAATCCGCAATTGGCGTTGTCCAGCGAAGAGCAACGACGTGTGCGTCAGTTCGTTGTCGACACGCGAGCGACCAAGCCGATCATTGTCATCGACGCTTATCACGACGATGCCGGCAATGCGTTGTGTCCGGCGGTCACCGGGTTCACGCATCACGTCGGACCTTGGGGCGACATTGAACCGTGTCCCGTGATTCAGTTGGCAACCGAATCGATCCACGACAGCAAACCGCTGAAAGAAACCTTCAACGAGTCGGGCTTCCTGCGTGACTTCCGCGAATTGACGGCGCAGAACACTCGTGGGTGTGTGATCATGGAACGTCCCGATTTGTTGCTCGAATTGGCTGACAAGCACGAGGCTCGCGACACGACGGCTCGCGGCAAGGTGATGGAGGAACTTCGCAACGTCGAACCGCGACGCAGCCAGTATCAACCGGGTGATGAGATTCCCGAGCGCAGCTTCGTTTATCGTTGGGCAAAGAAGTACGCCTTCAATGACTTCGGAACGTACGGCAAGCACTATCAAGAGAGCCAGTATCGCGATCCAGACCAACAGCCACCGACGTCATCGGTGGAAAAGCCCGATTCGCAATTGCCGGTGCTCAACTGATCGATGATTGTTCCGGAGTATTGGGCGGAAGCGAGCGAGCGCATTGTCGGGGCAAAAACCAAACGGCAGGTGAAGCGATTTGGTTGGTCGGACATCAGCGTGGAAGAGGCACAGCAACACGCGAATCAGCGGGTTGCGGATGCCATTGCCGAGATCAAACGCGGCGAGATGTTGCCGTTCACCGAGCCCAAGGTGGCCTACAACGGCGCCGACGGATTGCCGATTCGCGAGGAGATCATTGATCGACGCGGTGACGCCGTTCTGACTCGTAACGCTTATGGGGCGTTGTGTTTGAACACACCGGACATTCTGTTTGCCGATGTGGATGTGCCGCAATCGAGTGGCTGCATGACCTACGTGGTCGCGTATGTCGTCAGCGTGGTGGTGCTGTCCGTGGTGGCGTTTCAATTGGACATCACCAACCCCATTTTTTTGGTGCTGTTCTTGTCGATGCTGTCAGCGGCCCTGTTTGGCAGCTTGATCGAAACGGTTCGTCGCCGGGTCAGTGGCACGCCCAACACGGTCGCACGCAAACGCATTGCATCCTTTGCGAAATCCCATCCCGATTGGAAGCTGCGTCTCTACGAGACACCCATGGGGTTTCGGGTGTTGGTCACCCACGCCACGTTTGATCCACGAGGTGCGGAAGCACTGGACTTCTTTGATCGGATCAAAGCCGATCCGGTGTATGTGCGGATGTGCTTCAACCAAAATTGCTTCCGCGCTCGAGTCTCGCCGAAGCCATGGCGAGTTGGGATGAGCGAACACCTGAAGCCGCGTCCGGGCGTGTGGCCGATCGAGCCGGGGAGATTGCCGGAGCGGCAGGCTTGGGTGAAGCAATACGATCAGGCTCGCCAACAACACGCAGCGTGTCGCTACGTGGATTCGTTTGGCAACGGTCGGCCATGCCGGGAAGCCAACGAAGTCCAACGTTGGCACGACGACCTGTCAGCGGCCAATCACGATTGGCCGATCGCATAAAAACATTCCGTAGCCGGATTCGCCAGAATTCGGTGAGCACGGCGGTCGCGAAGTAGCGCGAGACACACCGCGTGTCACCGGAGGGCTCGCGCCCTTCCGCTATTCTTGATAGCGAGGTGAAGAAATGCCCGCGAGCATTCTCAGTTCTACTGGCGACGAGTTTCGTTTTCGCCTTCGGCCATTTGGGGTGGCCCGTTGTAGTTGTCGCGGAAGACCTTCCAATCGGAAGGTGGTTCCTGTTCGATGAAGCTCTGCATGAAGAGCTTTTGCAAGCTAGCTTGGATCGAGTTTCGTTTGACGTTGTCGAACTCGTAGTGGTCCCACTTCGGTTGCGTCTTTTGGTTGAAGTTGGGAGCGTACATGATCAACGCGTTGGGCAAGAACGTCTTCGCATTCAAAGCGATCTGAACGACCTTGTACTGAGCGCGGTCGGCTTGGTGCTTCGGGTAGGCTGCGATTAGGATCAGACCGGGATCGTTCGACTTCATCGGCTGGACCCAGTACCGCTGCTTGATTTGTTTCGCGTCCGCGTTGAACACAAACGGCAACGGGCTTTCGATGATGTGTTGCCCTTGCATGTGAGGCGGCAACTGTTGGATCTTGCACTGCTTGGTTCCGTGGTCGAACTCTTTCAGTTCGGTGCCGGTGCAGACCCAATGTTCGCCGTAGAGGCCTGGTTTGGCCGAGTACTTGGGTTTGCCGTTCTCGTCCATGCCGTCGTAGCTGACGACCGCTTTGACTTGGAACAACCCTTTGTCGGGGTTGGCGTATTTGATGACGCCTTCGGCTTTGTTGGCGTAGATGCCAGCCGGTGCAGCAAAGAGATCAAAGTGCCAGCGTTTGAAGTCACACTCAAGTGTCTTGGTGCCTTTGCTTTGTTGTTCCCAAGCTGCCAGAATCTGATCGAGACGTTGTTGCTCCGCCGCACTGAGCGGTGGGAAGGGGGCCGCGTTTGGATTGGCGGGAGCGGCGGCTTGCTGTGTTTGAGCAGGTGCGGCGGCGCGGCCTTGTGCCATCACAGGTTGGCTGGTGGCGACCATGAAGCCAGCGACACCAGTCAAGACAGCCAGAAACGCTGCACGTGTGGAGAACGGTCGGTGAATCACCGAGAAATTCAAACGCATCATCCTTGACGCTCGTATCAAATGGGGAGGCGGACCATCGGGGCAATCGGATTGGCCGGTCAATTGAACGGGGACCGACTGGATCAGGGAACCTGAGTCGCCGAGCCTATCTGAATGAGTCATGCGATTGAAAGGCCGAAAAACAGCGTTTTTGCCTCTGCTGCTTGCGAAAAAGAAACTCGATGGAGGTGAATTGGGAGGTGGAAGCCGCAAAATGAAGCTTTTCGGGGTGTTTCAACCGCCTAAGTTGCCTAAAATGGAAAGTCCTGCCTTGGTGAATCCAACGTCAGTTTTCTGGCTCCCACCCCTCTCGGATTCACATCCATTCCTTCCCACTGAAATCATGCGACGCAATCCAAAACTGGTACGCGCTTCCCACGTTTCCTGCCCCAGCTTTGTTGCTGGGTGGAAGAGCGTTTGCATGGGCGCGGCAGCATCGTTCGCAATGCTGGTTGTTCTGGCCCTGCAGGTTTCGGCCGCGGAAAGCGATTCACTCGATTCGGTGATCGCGGAAAATCCGATTTTGTCCGCTGGTCAGAAGATTTACGCCGACCAATGTCTGCAGTGTCATGGTGAGCAAGGTGTCGGAACAGAGGATTATTATCCGGACCCGCTGATGGGCGATGGTTCGATCGGTGAGTTGACCGAGATCATTGTCGACACGATGCCAGAAGAAGACCCGGATCTGTGTGTGGGCGAAGACGCCGCCGCGGTGGCCGCTTACATCCATCACGCGTTCTACAGTGAAGCGGCACAAATTCGGAATCGCCCGCCGCGTCAATCCTTGCAGCGTTTGACGGGAACTCAGTTTCGCCAAAGCCTGTCGGATTTGTACGCCCACTTCGCTGGGTTGCAGGAAACCACTTGGGAAAGGCACCAAAAAGAACACGGTTTGTCCGTCGCGATTTATGAGGGCAAAGGTTGGAAGAAGGAAAATCGAAAGATCGAACGCATCGACCCGGTCGTCGATTTTGAATTTGGCAAAGAAGGTCCCGGCGAGGGCGTGGCATGGGATGAATTCCATGCCCACTGGGACGGTGGACTGCGTGTCGAGCAAACCGGGCGGTATGAGATCGTCGTTCGTAGCAAGACGTCGTTCACGATGGACTTTGGTCACGACTCGCAGCAGTTGATCGACAACCATGTTCAGTCGGAAGGTCGCGATGAGTTTCGCCGCACGTTGTTGCTGACGGGCGGACGCATTTACCCATTGAAAATCGATTTCAACCAACGCAAGCGAAAAGGCGAAACACCGCCGGCCAGTATCTCGCTGTCTTGGGTTCCGCCCGGCGGAATCGAAACGATCATCCCCGCGTCGGCTTTGGTGCCCGGTTGGAATCCGCCTGCGTTTCAGCTTTCCACCACGATGCCACCTGATGACAGCAGCTACGGGTTTGAGCGAGGGATCTCGGTTGATACGGCTTGGGATTCCGCCGTCACCGATGGTGCGATCGAGTTTGCCAATGCGATGCGAGATCAGTTGTGGAGCGACTATTTCCGGAAGCACCGCAAGGACAAAGGTTCGCGAGAGGAGAAGCTGAAAGGTTTCCTGATGGACTTCGTCACCGTTGCTCATCGCGGAAATGCGGAAGAGGTTCAACCCGAACGGATCGTGGTGCCTGCCGTCGAAGCGTTTGAAGATGAGACCGATATCATCAAATCGGTCGTGCTGATGACACTGAAGTCACCCCGATTTCTATATCCCAGCCTCGATGCGGATCGGACGGTTTCGCAACAAGTTGCCAATCGTTTGGCACTGGTATTGCACGATTCACTGCCGTCCGAAAATCGGATGCTGACGCAGATCAAAAAGGACCAATTGCGGACCGAGTCAGCGATTCGTCAGGCCGCCGAGCGGATAGTCGACGACGCTCGGACTCGAGTGAAACTGAAGCAAATGCTTTACCACTGGATGGAACTTGGTCCCGAGGACGACCTTCGCAAAGATGATGAGAAGTACCCCGGTTTCAGCAAAGAGTTGATCGCGGATCTGCGGACCTCGCTCGATCGGTTCTTGGACGAAACCGTGTGGAGTGAAACGAGTGATTTTCGACAGTTGTTGGGCGCGGATTGGGCGTTCACCAACCAGCGTCTGGCGGAGTTTTACGGAGAGGCCTGGAACCCTGCGGAATCAATGGACGAAAAATCGGGTGAGGCGAACGAATCTGAATCATGGACGCGATCTGTTCGAGATCCGAACATTCACGTGGGCGTGCTGACGCATCCCTTGATCATGGCTCGGTTGTCTTACCATTCAGCGACTTCCCCGATTCACCGCGGCGTGTTTTTGATTCGCCACGTGATGGGGCGTACTTTGCGGCCACCCAACGAAGCGTTCTCGCCACTCAGCCCGGATTTGCATCCGGATTTGACGACCCGTGAACGTGTGGCGTTGCAAACCAGTCCTGAAAGCTGCCAGATTTGCCATTCGAGAATCAATCCGCTGGGATTTGCACTCGAGCATTTTGACGCGGTAGGCAGGTTCCGCGAAAAAGACATGAACAAGAACGTCGACGCATCGGGCAGTTACCTGACTCGCGACGACGAACGAATCGAATTTGAAGGGGCTCGTGGATTGGCCGAAGTGGCGATCGCGAATCCGGATACACACCGAGCCTTTGTGACTCGGATGTTCCAGTACTTTGTGAAGCAACCGGTGGCGTCGTACGGTGCCGAACGGTTGGATCAATTGACCGAAACGTTTCGGCAATCGGACTACAACGTTCGAAAGCTGTTGGTCGAGATTGCCGTGATTGCGGCAAGTGACGTGTTGCCTGAGTCAGATTCGAAGAAGAAACAACCTAAGAACAACCAAACGGCGGGAGCTTGAAATGAATATGGAACCCATTGCACCACGCAAACCATCGAAACGTCTATCGCGTCGTCGGTTCTTGCAACGCACTGGCATCAGCGCCGCTGCGTTGAACTTCACGATGAACCTGCCCAGCCTGGCTTTGGCGGCCGACGCGACACCTCGTCAACGGTTGATCATCGTCTTCAGCCCCAATGGTGTGATCCCGGATCATTTCTGGCCC